>JAZNKU010000090.1:0-11711 GCA_045578685.1 Eubacteriales bacterium | reverse complement strand
GAGCCAAGGAGTTGTTTGGCCACTTTGTCTTCCTAAGACCCGCTTTGGCCTCCGACTTCGCATCAGTCCGTATTCAAGCAGCTTCCATACGTAATACTTTTCACGCTTGACTCTGTCATTTGAAACGGAGTCAATATCCGCCTGTCTTACCTCTGAGGCAAGGGGTTCGCCAATATCCTTTTCGGGCAGAGGGGCAAGATATACGTCTACCACAGGCATATTACGGAACATTTCCCGTACGCGGTCAGCCTGCTCACAGGAGGGCTTGCCCGAGATACATTCGTTTGCAAAATGCTCGCAGTTGTTATAGATGATGTTATAGCCCCGCATACCCAGCTTGGATCTGGCGTAAGCTACCGCCTCATCGGGGGTACGGTGATTCTTTTTTTCCTCGGGATCAAATACGGCGATCTCCGCCTTTCCTCCCGAGAGGAAGCCGTCAAGGTCGGTATAAAGCACCTCCACCTCGCTGTCATGAAGCAACGGTCTCTGTGACGGTGCAAGTCCGAAGGCTATCACCTCGCCGTCGGAAGCATATATACCGAAATGATATATACTGCCCGAAGCAACGCGAAGCATATCTCCGTATTCAGGCTTCTTTATTACCCATTTCATGCCAGCTTTTTCTCGATGTAGTCAACGACATCTCCTACCGTCTTAAAATCCGCAAATCCTACATCGTCAAAACGGATGTTGAAAAATTCCTCTATGGCTATGACTACGTACAGAACCCCTACCGAGGAAAGTCCCAGATCGTTTACCAGAGAAGCATTTTCGTTCAATATCGCCCCGTCAATACTTGAGGGCATAGCCATCTTCATTACATCGCTGAGCTTTTCGGTTATATCATTTCTTGACATTGCCATTTAAGTTCCTCGCAATCTTCATCGCAGGAGTACGGATGAAATCCGTATCACGGATGATGAGTTTATTTATTTTTTCAAAAGAGGGCAGGGTCTCGTTTATCCTGTCTGTTTCTGCCTTTATATGAGCATATATATCCTCGATACCCAGAGCCTTTATCTTGGTCATTCTGGGAAGGACCTCTAATACCAGCTTGCCGTTATCGTCGTCAAACACAAGACAGTCCTGAACGGTATCGATAGCACTGAACTTTACCTCGAGCTCCGCGGGGGATACGTTTTCGCCCGTGGGGAGAACTATTATCTCCTTCAGTCTGCCTGTGATATAGAGGAAGCCCTCCTCGTCGATACGAACCAGATCTCCCGTCTTAAACCAGCCGTCCTCGTATGCGGTTTCGTTATCCTCTTCCGTGACATAGCCGTCCATCATATTGATACCGCTTAGCCACAGTTCACCGTCAACTATCTTGTAATCCATACCGTCATATATAAGACCTACCGACTCGGGTTTTTTAAGAGCCTCGGGGTTACCGCTTACAAGGTTTGCCGACTCGGTCAGTCCGTAGCCGGGGAGCAGGGTAACGCCCAGCTTGTCATACTCGGTAACAAGGTAGGGTGCAACGGGAGCCGCACCGCAGATGATAGTCTTAAGGTCGGGACCCCACATATTTCTGCCGAACTGTGCTGAGAGGTTAAGTGCCATCTCGGCAAGGGCAGGAACGAGAACCATAATAGTAGGCTTAAATACCGCTACATCACGGAACATATCCTTGTTGTTACGGCATATGTAGAGAGCACTTCCCGTATATAGACTTGTCATCAGGTTACGGATAAGACCGAAAACATGGGTAAGAGGGAGGACCAGCAGATATCTCTGCTCAAATATCTCCCTTATACCGTAGCAGCCGTTACGGGTGCCTGCAATGATAGCCTTGTGGCTGAGCTTTGCACCCTTGCTCTTACCGGTAGTACCGCCTGTAAAGAGGATAGCCGCAGGGGTCTCGGGGGGAACGGGTATAGCGGGAGTTTTTTCCTCACTTAACGCAGAGGAAGGGATGAGAGCTACCGAGGGATTCTTTTCACGGAGCATAGCAACCTTTTCCTCAATGGACTCGTCGTACACGACAGCCTTCATGCCGAATTTGGATGCAATGCCGAACACCGTCATCTCATCGAGATGTGTAGGCATAAGCACGGCAGGAGTACCGAAGGTCGCAGCTGCAAGATACGCCTTAACAAAACCGTAGGAGTTGGGACAGAGGATACCTATAAGCGAGCCGGGCAGAGCACCGTTATTCTTAAGTACGGTTCTGAACCCGCTTACATCACAGTCGAGCTTGCTGTATGTATAGCTCTCAGAGTCAACGATAGCAACCTTATCTCTGTATGCGGATACACAGTGTGCCCACATAGAGGTAATACTGTCAAAGTCGATTATTTTTGAAAAGGTCTCCTCATTTGTATATTTTTTAAACTTTTCGTTCATCGGTGCTATCCTTTCCTTTATTCTTATGTACGGTAAGGGTTTCGAAATATTCCCTCAGCTTTTCTTCCTTTTCTCTAAGAAGCTCGGTCACCATATTCAGCTCCTGCACGCTGGGCATCCTGCCAAGCATTTCAAGGGGATCAATGGTCTCGCCCATAACGATATGCTGACGGTGATACCATTTTTCGTTTTTAACTATATACATAGGCAGTATGGGAACACCCGCCTTGTGAGCCATGATAACGGCTCCTGATTTGAAGGCAAGCAGAGGCTCCGTAGCCGATTCTCTGTTGACCCTCCCCTCGGGAAAGATAACTACGGCTCTGCCCTCCGTCAGGTGTCCTACCACCTCACGGAAGGAGGACATACTGAAATTATCCTTGTCCACTATGATGCAGTGCATCAGGGTAAACAGGGTCTTTTTTACGGGATTGCTGAATATATCCTTGGTCGCCAGACTGTGAAGACGGCGGAAGGGAAAGCTCAGCTGTACCGTTATAGGATCGACAAAGGTAGGATGATTTGATACGACCATAAGACCGCCCTTGGTTTTCGGCTTGCCGAAGGGGTAGTGAAACTTCGGCCTCATCCAGATAAGGGCGGGTAGAATGCCGGTTATCTTGACGAAATCATAGCAGAAATTATAAAAAGGCGGGGTCTTATTCTTGTTATTTTGGCTCAAGGCCTTTCTCCTTTATTTGGGTAGATTTTTTGAATATAATAAAATATTATATCATATACTCTTGGTATTTTCAATACCAAGAGAAAAAAGGTTGATTTTTCATTGTTACGATATTGGGTCAAAATATCCTTTATAGGTTATTTTAAGCTCACTTTCGGGGAACAGAAGTCCGTAGAGGTCCGTGAAATAATCGTCGGTCATGCTGGCTATGTAATCCACAACTATCTGATTGGGCTCGGTTTCCTCATAGGGTATATCTCTGGTATAATGAGCCTTGTTTATATAGTCTATATGATGGGTAAACACAGGGGATTCCTTGTTACCCGACATAAGGTCGGACAACAACCTTTCGTATATACGCGCCATCATTGGTCTTACCGTGTTTTCAAGCTCACTTTTTACCGTGTCCTTTTTATATATAAGCTGATAGTTGTCTGCCTTTGCCTTTTTGAGAGCTTCAAAATGAGCTTCGTCCATTTTTATATATGGCTTACCGTAGCTGTGCTCGATGATATTGACCATAAGGTTGTTTATTATCTCGGCGTTATAGGTGCCGATGGTACAGTCCTCGTAAGCGTCGGTGGCAAGCACCCCTGCCTTTTCCGCATCCTGTCTGTCCTTGCCGAGATATGCGATTATATCTGATATACGCATTACCGAGCCTTCAAGGGTAGAGGGGACTAACTTTCGTACATTCTTTTTGTCGAGGTAGCACTCTTCTATCAGGTTGTCAAATTCTTCAAATCTCTCAAGAGGTGAGGGATGATATTCGCACAGCTCCAGCTCTCCGTCGTGGGAGGCAATGCCGCTTAAGGTCTGCAAGGATATATTATACGGAAATATTTTATCAAGCACCCGTACCGAATGAATATTATGGCTAAAATGTCTGCCCGTATGAGCAAAGTACAGCCCGTCAAGATATTCCTCACCTGCGTGACCGAAGGGGGTGTGCCCAATATCGTGACCTAATGCTATAGCTTCGATAAGATCAAGATTCAGTCCCAGAGCCTTACCTATGGTACGGGCGATACGGGATACGAGCTGAACATGCAGAGCGCGTCTTGTTATATCGTCGTTACGGTAGAAGGAAAACACCTGAGTTTTGTCGGCGTAGCGGTTATAGTAGGGGCAGTGTATTATCTTGTCGATATCTCGGATAAAGGCGGTACGGATAACGCTTGCCCTGTCTTTTACGGGATCACGGCGGATAACGCCGCCCTCGTCAAAGGCAACCCTTGATATAGTACAGCTTTCTCTGTCGGTTCTGATTTTTTCGGATATTTCATCCGATAGCTTTTCATAGTTGAGCATCATATCACCTCATTAGATTTATTATAGCATATTTATCTGTTCTTTTCAACCAAAAGCTATGGCAGTCGGTGTTGAACATTTCAAATATTTCTGTTTAATACCTATAACGATAAATATGAGGTGGAATTATGATAAAGGAGCTTATGCATGACCCCGTCTTTCTTGCAGGTAAAAGCGAGACGGCAACCATAGCCGATACGCAGAGTGCCTGTGACCTCCTTGAAACTCTTATGGCACACAAGGAGACCTGCGTGGGGTACTGATATGAGATTCGGTTCATTATTGACAGCCTGTCGTTTAAAGATATTACCCTCACCTGTTAAGTCTTGACAAAAGGATATAAATGTGTTATACTGATTTTAGTTATAATAGTGAAAAAGGAACCAGCTGACTGCAGAGGATGTTGGTTTCTTTTTGTTTTTTGTAGCATAATATAAGCAAACGATACAGAAAAGGAGACAGCGGTATGGAAATTCAACTTAATGAACTTATTGACCGTATCAAGAAGGAGGGCGTAGAAGCGGCAGATGCTGAGGCACTCTCTATAATCGACTCCGCAAAAAAAGAAGCTCAAGGAATAATAGCAGACGCAAGGGCAAGGGCTGATAAAATGATAGCAGAAGCCAAGGCCGAAAATGAAAGAATGCTCCGTTCGAGCGAGGACGCCGTAAGACAGGCGGGGCGCAATCTTCTCATCTCTTTCAGAGAAAGCGTTACGAGAGAGCTTCGCGTGCTTACCGAAGGCAAGGTGGATGAGGTCTATAGCTCCGAGCAGCTCAGCACTCTGATCACAAACGCCGTTGAGGCATGGGCAAAGAATCCCGATGCCGAGGATATTACCGTAATACTCAATTCAGACGATCTGAACAAGCTGGAGGATGCACTTCTTTCTGCCCTCAGAGAGAGAATGCTTGATGGAGTAACGCTTAAGCCTAACGATAATTTTGACAAGGGCTTCCGCATTGCGGTAAAGGACGGCAGTGCATATTACGATTACTCTGCCGAGGCGGTGGTGGATATGCTATCGTCATATCTCTCGCCTAAGGTAACCGCACTTCTCAAAGAGGCGCAGTAACTATGGCAGAATATTATCTTGTCTCTCAGCTGCCCTCTCTTGACGGGCTTGGCGAAAATACGCCTCTGCCCATCACCGAGGAATGTTTTGAAGAGCTGTGTGAACGCTTTTTAGGTAAAAAGGCGTGGGATGAAATGAAAAATATCGTTCTCGTTCCTCAGAGAAAAACGGTAAGCTGCGGCTCCGAACTTATAGATTCATGGCTTTCGGCAGAGAGGTTGCTTCGTCTTGCCCTTGCCAAGGCAAGAGCAGAGAAAATGAAAAAAGCCTACGATGTCGGTGACACTTTGCTCCCGTCCGAATATATTAAGACGGCTATGACGGCAATCGAGATCAAAAATCCGTTGGAGGCTGAGAATTATCTTAACTCCTTCCGTCTTAGTATTCTTGAGGATATGAGACCCTCGGACAGCTTTTCAAAGGAATATATCTTTTATTACGCTATCAAGCTGAAGATGCTCTACCGTATAAGGTGCTTTGATAAGAGTATCGGAGAGACGGCGTACAAAAATATTTACAGCTCTGTGATTGACAGAGCTGACACGGAGGTTACAAATGACCCGTAATACAGGAAAGGTAGTCAGCATAAACGGAAACCTGCTGTCGGTTCGATTTGAGGGCAGTGTTTCGATGAACGAAATATGCTATGTTAAGGTGGATGACACCGCACTTAAGAGTGAGGTCATCCGTATAAAAGGAAGTATTGCACAGATACAGGTCTATGAAATGACCGACGGTATCAAATGCGGTGATGAGGTAGAGTTTACGGGGGACATGCTCTCGGCACAGCTCGGTCCCGGACTTTTGGGTCAGGTATATGACGGACTTCAGAATCCGCTTCCCGTTTTAGCCCGACAGGCGGGATGGTTCCTTGAGAGGGGAATCTATGCCGACGGACTTGATACCGAAAAGAAATGGGAGTTTACTCCTACTGCAAAGGCAGGGGATGTACTCAGAGCAGGCGAATATATCGGAACTGTACCTGAAGGCCCCTTTACACATAAGATATTTATACCCTTTTATCTGCTCGCCAGCTATAGGCTGAAATCTATCAAGGAAAAGGGTATGTATACCGTCAGAGAGACGGTGGCGGTCATCACCGACGACAGAGGCCGTGATACCGAGATATCCATGTCCTTCAAGTGGCCTGTCAAGCGTGCCGTGCGTTGCTACAGCGAGAGACTTGCACCGGTTGAAACTATGGAAACAAAGGTAAGACTGATCGACTCCTTTTTCCCGGTAGCCAAGGGCGGTACCTACTGTACCCCCGGACCCTTCGGTGCAGGTAAGACGGTGTTACAGCACACCACTTCAAAATATGCCGACGTTGATATCGTTATTATAGCGGCTTGCGGTGAGCGTGCGGGTGAGGTGGTAGAGACCATAACCGAGTTTCCTGAGCTTACCGACCCAAAAACGGGACGCTCGCTTATGGAGCGTACTATCATTATATGTAACACCTCCTCGATGCCCGTAGCATCCCGTGAGGCATCGGTATATACCTCGGTTACCCTTGCCGAGTATTACCGTCAGATGGGACTGAATGTACTTCTTCTTGCAGACTCCACATCCCGTTGGGCACAGGCTTTGCGTGAGATGTCGGGCAGACTGGAGGAGATCCCCGGCGAGGAGGCGTTCCCCGCTTATCTTGAATCATATATTGCGGCGTTCTACGAAAGAGCAGGCTATGTCAGATTGCCGGACGGCTCTACAGGCTCGGTTACCATAGGCGGCACCGTATCTCCCGCAGGCGGTAACTTTGAGGAGCCGGTAACACAGGCTACGCTTAAGGTCGTAGGTGCTTTCCACGGTCTTTCCCGTGAACGCTCTGATGCAAGAAAATATCCCGCCATAGATCCTATGATCTCATGGTCTAAATATAAAACCGTTATCGACTCCGAAAAATCCGATTACTGCAAGGATATCCTTCATAGAGGTGCTGATGTTGCTTCTATGATGAAGGTTATCGGTGAAGAGGGTACTACCCTTGAGGATTATATCTTATATCTGAAATCCGAAATGCTTGATGCAGTATATCTTCAGCAGAATTCGTTTGATCTCACCGATGCAGACTGCGGCTCCGACAGACAGAGATATGTAACGGATAAGCTTATTACCGTTTTAGGCAGTAATTACGATATCAAGAGTAAGGATGACGCAAGAACCTACTTCAACCGTATGCGACAGAGATTTATAGACTGGAACTACAAGTCCTTTGAAAGCGATGAGTTCAAAAAAACAGAGGCAAAAATAGATGCACTTTACGGTGAGGGAAAAGGAACTCTTACAAGCTCTGCACAAAATTTATTGAAGGGCGGCAGATGAGTATGAATAAAGTTTATAACCGAATAGAATCTATAGTCGGTAATGTTATTACCGTCAAGGCAACGGGTGTACGCTATAAGGAACTTGCACAGATAACGACCCGCTTCGGAAGATCCCTTGCACAGGTCAATAAGATTGACGGTGAGGTGGTTTCTCTGCAGGTCTTTGCAGGCGGTCAGGGTATCTCTACCGGTGACGAGGTGCGTTTCTTGGGCAGAGATATGCGTGTTTCCTTCGGTGAAGAGCTGCTGGGTAGAATCTTCAACGGCTCGGGCGACCCCCGTGATAACGGTCCTACGCTTACCGAGAATATGAAGCCCATCGGCGGTCCTTCGGTCAATCCCACCAAGCGTATTCTCGCCAACCGTATGCTCCGTACCAATATTCCCATGATAGATATGTTTAATACTTTGGTCGTTTCACAGAAGCTCCCCATTTTTTCTATTTCAGGTGAGCCCTATAATCGGCTTCTTGCCCGTATAGCTATGCAGGCAGAGGCGGATGTTATAGTTCTTGGCGGCATGGGACTTAAATACGACGATTTTCTTTACTTCAAGGAGGAGCTGTCGAAGGGCGGTGCACTCAGCAAGACCGTAATGTTCATTCATACAGCCTCCGATCCTACCGTTGAATGTATGATGATTCCCGATATGGCTTTGGCTGTGGCAGAGCAGTTTGCTCTTGAGGACAAGGACGTATTGGTACTTCTTACCGATATGACCAACTATGCCGATGCCATGAAGGAGATAGCAATAACACAGGAGCAGGTGCCCTCTAACCGAGGATATCCGGGTGATCTGTATTCTCAGCTTGCCGCACGGTACGAAAAGGCGGTGGACTTTGCAAACTCCGGCTCTGTTACCGTGCTTGCGGTAACAACCATGCCGGGTGATGATGTAACCCATCCCGTTCCCGACAATACGGGATATATCACCGAGGGACAGTATTATCTCAAGGGCGGACGCATAGAGCCCTTCGGCTCTCTTTCCCGACTTAAGCAGAATGTAAACGGCAAGACCCGTAAGGATCACCGCGCCCTTATGGATGCTATGATCCGTATGTATTCGGCATACAAGGAGACCCTTGAAAAGAAGAATATGGGCTTCTCCATGAGCCGTTGGGACAATAAGCTTTTAAAATACGGCGGACTTTTCGAGCAGAAACTTATGGATCTGTCGGTCAATCTGACTCTCGAAGAGGCGCTTGATACGGGCTGGATGATACTTGCCGAGTGCTTTGAAAAGGACGAAACAGGTATAAAATCCGACCTTACCGACGAATTCTGGCCCAAGGGCTAAGGAGGATCAATAATTTGGCAAAAATCAAGCTTACCAAAAACGAGTTGAAGGTACAGAAGGATGCCCTTAAAATGTACCAAAGATATTTGCCTACCCTGATACTGAAAAAGCAACAGCTGCAGACCGAGATACGCGATATCGAGGAAAGGGCCAAGGCGGTACGCAGACAGCGCAAGGAGCTTGAAGAGGGCTTTGGCGATTGGATAGCGGTCTTCAGCGAAAAGGATGCTTTCCCTGCAGAAACGGTTACGGTAAGTAATGTGCGTAAGGGAAGGGGAAACATTGCAGGTGTCGATATTCCCACCTATGAGGGTGCAGACTTTCGGCGAGGGGATTACGATCTGTACGAAACTCCCCTGTGGGTGGATATAGCCGCAGATCATATGGAAAAGGCGATATCCCTTGACCTTGAGGCGCAGGTGCTTGACGAGCAGGTAAGATTGCTCGAAAAGGAGCTTCTTGCTACTTCACAGCGCGTAAACCTTTTTGAAAAGGTCAAGATACCCGAGACTAAGGCAAATATCAAAAAGATATCAATATATATGGCGGACCAGCAGGTCAGTGCCGTAGTGCGTTCCAAAATATCGAAACGCAAGATTGCTCTCCGCGACTCGGAGGGTGAAGGGCAGGTGTTTGAGGTATGATCCTGCCTATGAAAAAGGTGTCTCTCATAACCGTGGGAGACCGCAAAGAAAATACACTTAAAAAGCTCCGTAAATTAGGGATACTTCATATTGAGATATCCGAAGGCTCGGGTGAAAAGCTTGCAGCTCTCGGTGACGATCTGACTCTGCTTCAGAGTGCTCTCTTTACCTTAGGAAAGGTAAAGAAGACGGAACAGAAGGATATAAGCCGAGCCGAGGCCATGGATATAGCCAAGGATATAGCCGTCCTGTCTGAGAAAAAGTCTGCTCTCATAGCCGAGCAGATTGCTCTTAAGGGTGAGCTTGAGCGTTTAAGGAGCTGGGGTGAGATAGATCCCGAGGCTATAAGAGGCTTGATGTCAAAGGGAGTTGAGCTTTCCTTTTACGAGATGCCAAAGGCTGAGTATAAAGCTCTGCCCGATGATATTACCACCGTCAAGCTCGGTGAGGACAAGAGAAGCATTAAGCTTCTCATCGAAGGTACGCAAGTACCCGACTCACTTGACGGATACCGTTTTGAGCTTCCTGAGCTATCTACATCCGAGATAAAAAACAAGCTTGCCGAAACGGCTGAAGGACAGACAGATACAGAGCAAAAGATATCAGCCTGTTCCGTTTATGCCGAGGGTATAAGGAACGCTCTCACGGCAGTTGAGAAGGATATCGAGCTTGAGACCTACACCACGGGTATGGAAAGCAAGGACCTCTCCACCGATACGAGAGATATCTCGGTTGCATATTTCAGAGGTTATGTAGAAGAGGACAATCTGGAGGAGCTGAAAAAGACGGCTTCCAAAAACTCCTGGGGACTTCTGATAGAGGATCCCACTCCCGAGGATAATGTTCCCACCAAGCTTAAGAACAATAAACTCGTAAGTCTTATTTATCCTCTCACCGACTTTTTGGGTACCGTGCCGGGTTATTATGAGTATGATATCTCGGGCTGGTTTTTAGCCTTTATACTCATATTCTTCGGCATAATCTTCGGTGACGGAGGCTACGGACTTCTGATATCTGCCGCGGCTGCCGTGCTGATAATAAGATCTGTTATCTCTAAAAAAGAGATATCTCCCGCATTTCTGCTCGTGGGTCTTTTCGGACTTTCGACTATCCTGTGGGGAACGCTGACCTGCACCTGGTTCGGACTTTCCCCCGAGCAGTTACCCGTATGGCTTAAATCTCTGTCGATACCCGTTATATCAAACGTCAATGCAGATAAGATATGGCACTTGCCCTGGACGGCAGAGGGTGTCGGACTTACCACGGCACAGAATCTGCAGATATTCTGCTTCACTCTGGCGCTTGTTCAGCTTACGGTAGCTCACTTTATGAGTGCGGTAAGAAATCGCAGATCTCTCAAGGTGCTGGGAGACATCGGCTCGATCTTACAGCTTATGGGTATATATTATATCGTACTCAGCCTTGTGGTAAACGCAGAGGTCTTTAGCTTCGGACTTGTGCTGGGAGGTGTCCCTGTCGGTACTGTTGCGATAGCTCTTATAGCTATAGGCTTCGTTATGAGCTTTGTGTTCTCTAACTATGAGGGCAGTGTACTGAAAGCCGTAATATCCAGTCTTACCAATATAGTATCGGTTTTACTCGGTGTGGTGAACCTGTTTTCGGACATCGTTTCCTATATCCGTCTGTGGGCGGTAGGGCTTGCGGGTGCGGCAATATCCGCAACCGTAAACGAGCTTGCAGGGCCGCTCTTTGGTAACTTTATGTTTATGATAATAGCCATAGTGCTTTTGGTGTTCGGTCACGGACTTAATATGATTCTGAACGTTCTGTCGGTTATCGTACACGGTATAAGACTTAATACACTTGAATTTTCTTCGCACCTTGATATGTCATGGAGCGGACACAAATTTAAACCCTTTGAAGAATAATTTGATTTTAAGGAGAAATAATTATGAATTTAGGAATGTTAGCAACAGCATTGTCCATGGGTATCGCCGCAATAGGCTCTGCTATCGGTATCGGTATAGCGGGTCAGGCTTCTATAGGCGCGTGGAAAAAGTGTTATA
>JAZNKU010000089.1:0-3434 GCA_045578685.1 Eubacteriales bacterium | reverse complement strand
ATGTACGCAATGCAGATCACATATGCATCCATCGTTCAGGACGACACCGATGCTACCGAGATCTCCACCACCATCGAGCGTATGCTTTATATCGACGGTGCGATGCCCTTCTCCGAGTCCAGATACCTCTACTTCCCCCGTGCTTGGCAGTATGAGTATCTTTCCGAGGACGGCGAGCTTGTTATTGATGATGAGTACAACTGTCTTACCTTCCCCAAGGATAAGAACGGCAACGATACAAGACCCCGTCGTTGGGAGCTTCCCCTCTGGCAGACCTACTATCTGCGTGACTGGCTGGGCTATGAGATAGATCCCTTCCAGTACTACTTCAGCGAGGGAGAGCACACCATCACACTGGTTTCCAACCGTGAGGGCATGGTTATCAAGCAGATCGAGCTCTACAGATACGACGAGGAGCCCCTTTATGAGGAATGGCTCAAGGATATGAAGGACAAGGGCGTAAAAGAGGTAACCGGCATCGAGCCTATCAAGGTTCAGGCTGAGAACCCCTCCAGCGTTTCGGTTCAGAACGTTATCCCCGGTAACGACAGAACCTCCTCCATCACCGAGCCTCAGCATCCCGCATACATCAAGTACAACATACTTGACAACGGTACTGCAAACAACTGGATGAAGTACAAGGTTACAGTTCCCGAAAGCGGTCTGTACTCACTGTCCTTCCGTTTCCGTCAGAACTCCCTTATCGGTATGTTTACCTCAAGACGAGTTAAGGTCAACGGAGACATTCAGTTCCGTGAAGCAAGCTACCTGCGCTTCATGTATGAGACATCCTTCCAGTCCACCTACGCTACCGACGGAGATCAGAACTTCCTGTTCTACTTCGAGGAGGGCGAGAACGAGGTCGAGATCGAGATCGTTCTCGGCGAGATGGTTGAGTATGTCTACCGTATCGAGCAGCTTATCGAGGAGCTGAACGCTACATACCAGAAGATGCTTATGATCACCGGTCCCGTACCTGACTCTAACCGTGACTACGGCTTCTACAGACTGGTACCCGACTGTATCAAGACAATAGCAAATGCAGCTAACGAGCTGTATGAGATCCAGGAATCGATCATCGAAATGACAGGACAAGAGGGCGACCAGACCAACAACCTCGAGATGATCGCAGAGCTGTTTGAAAAAATGGCTACAGATGAATATGAAATAGCACCTAACTTCCTGACGTTCAAAAACTATATAATTTCACTCAGTAACTGGCTGTACGCAGCCTTGGGTCAGCCCCTCAAGCTGGACTACTTCGTAATCGGCTCGGCTGACGAGGATATGCCTCCGGATGTTGCTACATCCTGGCAGACCATCTGGTTTGAGTGCCGTGCATTCGTAGCATCCTTCACAATGGACTATACCACGATCGGTTTCTCCGAGGACGCAGGCACCAAGACCGAGCACGAGCTTGAAATGTGGGCGGTAGCAGACAGAGAGTCGATGCTTATTACCCGTTACATCGTGGACAATTACTTCTCGGCTCCCGGCTGTGAAGGCGAAGGTATCAGCATACGAATCAAGGTTATTACCGCGGGTCTTACCGAGGCAATCCTTGCCGGTATCGGTCCCGACATGGCGTTCCTTGACACCATAAACACGGTTACATTCGGTATGCGTAATGCACTTCTGCCGATGGAAAATTATGTAGCCTTCGACGAGGTAATGAAGGAATATCCCGAGGCAATGATGACCAAGCTGACCATGATCGGTCAGGACGAGGTAATGCATACATACGGCTTACCTACCACCATCATTCTTCCTCTGGCATTCTACCGTCTGGACGTTCTCTCCGAGCTTGGTCTCCAGCCCCCCGAAACCTGGGATCAGCTGCTTTCCGAGATGCCCGCACTTCTTAACAACAATATGGACGTAGGTCTTCCTACAGGTCTTGTAGGTACAACACTCTTCCTCTATCAGACGGAAGAAGGCGACCTCTATAAGAACGACGGTTACGAAACAGACCTTGACAACCCCGTGGCGCTGTCCGCGTTTAAGACACTCTGCGAGATGTTCCAGAAGTACAGCTGTCCCGTTGCATACGATATCACACGATTCAGAACCGGTGAGATCCCCGTAATGGTACAGGAGGACGGTATCACCATTTACAACCAGCTTATGAGCTTCTTTGAACTCAGAGGTCTGTGGGCGATGTCTCCCGTAATCGGTACACTTCAGGGTGACGGCTCCATCAACCGTACTGCCGTTACCAACACTCAGGCGATGGTTATCCCCAGAGGCGGCTATGATCCCGAGATAGTATGGAAGTATGTAAGCTGGTACTGCGGCACCGATTCTCAGACCAGACAGACACGAGAGGCTATTGCGGTTTCCGCACCTACCAACAAGTTCTCCACAGCTAACAAGACTGCTCTTCTGGCACAGAAGTGGACAGACGAGGAGCGTAAGGCTGTAGCGGCTGCTATCGAGCAGCTTGAGGCAGTACCGGAATATCCCGGTAACTACATCTTTGCACAGTATGTACAGTTCGCATTCCTTGATGCATACAACTTAGGTGTAAACCCCGCGGATGCAATGCTTGGACAGGTTACTTATATTAATAAGGAAATTTCCCGTAAGCGTAAAGAATTCGGTTTGAAGTACAAAGAGATCACCTACGGCGCAGACGAGGAGGCTACTGAGACCTCCTCCGCCGAGGATTGATTTCCTGTAGTTTTTGCCTACAAATAATAATATAAGGAGAAAAACTCATGCAAGATACTGCAGTTAAAAAAGGTCTCAAGCCGGGTAAGCCTAAGAAATCAAAGGAACCGGTTTCCAAAAAAGACATGACCAAAGCACAGTATACGTGGAGTGAGATGAAGCGTACCAAGGCGGGTTACTTTATGGTAGCACCCTTCATGATTATGTTCTTCATATTCACGGTATTCCCCGTAATACTCTCCCTTCTGCTCAGCTTTACTTCCTTTAATATGTTGGAGTGGCCTAAGTGGATCGGCTTTGATAACTTTATCAGAATGTTCCTTGACGACGACCTGTTTATAACGGCTCTCAAGAACACACTTATTTTCGCGGTGACCACAGGTCCTGCATCCTTCATTCTCAGCTTTATTCTGGCGTGGTTCATCAACGAGCTTCCCCACAACCTGAGAACATTAGTCGTATTTATCTTCTACGCTCCCGGTATCTCCGGCGGTGCGGCAAGCATCTTTATGCTGATATTCCAGGGCGATATTTACGGCTACGCAAACGGCTGGCTGATGAAGTTGGGTCTCATAACAGAGCCTATCCTCTTCTTCCAGAACGAGACATACATTATGCCTCTTATGATATTCATCTCCATCTGGACGTCGCTTGGTATCTCCTTCCTGTCCTTTATCGCGGGTCTTCAGTCTATTGACAGAGCTCAGTTCGAGGCGGGCGCGGTTGACGGTATCAAGAACAGATGGCAGGAGGTATGGTAAGTC
>JAZNKU010000088.1:0-1591 GCA_045578685.1 Eubacteriales bacterium | reverse complement strand
TCCATTGTGACCTCTTGGTATCTAAAAATTGCAGTTATTTATAACCGCACACAATTTAATATTTTAACTTATTTCAATATATATGTCAAGATATGTTTTCAGGTTATTTTTGACAATAAATATTGACAATAATGCATAGGTATTTTATAATTATAAGCGAAGAGTAAGAAACTGTGCGTGAAGTGCCGTGTGAACGGGGAGTTGGCGTGCGGACGAAGGATCACAGATCTGCGGTACGGTTTCTGCATCCCGCTTCAACGGCTGCGTTATATCCTTCTTTATGCCGCTGATTACGGGTAAAGGAGGTATTTTTTATGCAAAAAAAGAAAAATGACGCGCTGAAAAAGGATATCAAGGTATTCGGAAATCCTCGCGCGCTTTGCACCGCTGCCCTTCTTGCGGCGCTGACTGTTGTTATTTCTGCAATCTGCAAAAGCTTTACGGTTACTATGTCTGTGAGGATCACCTTTGAAAATCTTCCTCTTATACTTTCGGGATATATTCTCGGTCCGTGGGTGGGACTTCTGACCGGTCTTTGCGCAGATCTTACAAGCACTGCGGCAACCTACGGCCTTGGTCAGATAAACCCTATCCTGACGTTAGGAAGCGCTTCTGTGGGATTTATTGCGGGAATCGTTTCTCACTATATCATTCCCAAGAAATCTGCCCTGCAAATGTTTATATGCGTATTTTCCTCTCACATTATAGGAAATATGATAATCAAAACTCTGGGTCTTTATATCTATTACAGAACACCGCCTGTGGAGATTGCCGTCAGAATACTTGTTTATCTCGGCATTGCAGTATTTGAATCGATCATCCTCTCTGCTATTATCAAAAGCAAAGGCATTACTAAAGCAATCGGAGGCTTAAAGCTATGACATACAAGGAAGCTCTTGAATATATCCATTCCGTAACGTGGCTTGGCAGCCGTCCCGGTCTTTCAAGAATTACTGAGCTTTGCCACCTTATCGGCGACCCTCAGAATAAGCTCTCCTTTGTTCACGTTGCGGGAACAAACGGCAAGGGTTCCACTACGTCAATGCTCTCCTCTATTCTTTGCGAGGCGGGATATAAGGTTGGCACGTTTACATCCCCTTACGTTTTCCGATTTAACGAAAGAATGGCCGTTAACGGTGAGCCTATTGCGGATGAGGAGCTTGCAGATATCATTGAATTTATAAAGCCCTATGCAGACAGCATGGAGGACAGCCCCACTGAGTTTGAGCTTATAACCGCCGTTGGATTTGAATACTTTTTAAGACAGAATTGCGATATAGTTATTCTCGAGGCAGGACTTGGCGGCCGCCTTGATTCTACAAACATTATCCCCGCAGCTAAGCTTTCAATTATCACGGGGATTGCTCTTGACCACACCGAGATCCTCGGCGATACAACAGAAAAGATCGCAGCCGAAAAGGCAGGAATTATCAAAAACGGATGCCCTGTTCTTATCGGAAATGCAGACAGCGGCGCAAGAGAGATTATTAAAAACAAAGCCTACGAAAGCGCAAGCACAGCTCACGAGGTAGACTACGATAGAATTTCCGATCTTAATATGTCTCTTGAAGGAAGCACCTTTAGCTTTACA
>JAZNKU010000087.1:0-3919 GCA_045578685.1 Eubacteriales bacterium | reverse complement strand
TAAGCCCGGTGCATATACCTTCCTTGAGGACGGTAAGATGCTTATCCTTCCTCCCAAGAACGGTATCGTAGACGGCAAGTATTATGTTGACGATGAGCTTATCAAGGATGTAGGTATTGTACTTGTAGACGGTTATTACTACTATGTAAGATCCAACGGTACAGTATATAAGGATGGCACTCTCGCTATAGGCGAAGCAAAAACCAATGGCTATATGGACGCCGGCAGATATACCTTTGATGCTGACGGTAAGATGATTATCAACGCATAATATAGCTTAAATAAAAGCCCAACCCTTTGGGTTGGGTGAGCCATACGGATTTCGGAACCTCCACGCGGTGTATGGCGGAAACGTCGAAAGACGGCTGATCCGAGATAAATATCATATATAATGCCATAAGGCAATATATAAATAAAATTTTTAAAGGAGAGAGACTCCATGAGAATTTCCAATCTCAAGAGATGTCTTGCTGCTGTATTTGCAGTGATCATGGTAGTTGGTATGATGCCCTTCAGCGCATTTGCCGCTTCTACCGAGTTTGCAAACGCACAGTTAGACGTCGTAGTGGACAAGGAATCTACCCTTGCTCCCGGTGTTACGCTGAATGATATGACAGTGTACGACAAGAACGGTGACCAGGTAAGAATGTTTGTCACCAAAGCGGACATGAGCGTTGACACAGTCAAGCTCTTCGCTTCCTACAAGGACATGAATCCCGAAGTATACGGCATGTCCAAGCTCACCGAGCAGGTTGCATCCTTCAATAGCAAGGCTGCAGCAGGCGACCCCTATTATCAGGGTACGGTAGTAGCAGGTATCAATGCTTCCTATTACAACATGGGTAATGGTAAGCCTACCGGTACATTTGTAATGAACGGTATCGACGTTACCACCGAGTCCGAGGGTAATTCCCGTTCCTTCTTCGCTGTTCTCAACGACGGCAGCGTAATGATCGGCGGCAAGGGTGAATATTCATCCTACAAGGGTCAGATCAAGGAAGCTATCGGCGGTTACTACCACATTGTCAAGGACGGTCAGGTTTACGAGGACGGCTACTGGTCCAAGAGCAATACCCAGAAGTACCCCCGTCAGACCATCGGTATCACCGCAGACGGCGACGTTATCCTTATGACGGCAGACGGTAACCAGGCTCCCAGCTCCATCGGTCTTACCCTTCTTGAACAGGCTCAGGTAATGGTTGACCTCGGATGCGTTGAGGCTATCCACCTCGACGGCGGCGGATCCTGTACCTATGCTTGTAAGCCCGAGGGTCAGGATGAGTTCGTTATCACCAACTCTCCCTCCGACGGTTCCGAGCGTTCCGTATCCAACGGTTTTATTATCGTTTCCACAGCAGTTGCTTCTTACAGCTTTGACCACGTAGTATATGATGCAGAGAACAACTATATCACGCCCGGTACGTCTGTTAAGGTTGACGTAAGCGGTGTTTCCTCTACAGGTCACGCGGCAGCGATCCCCGCTGACGTTACTTATGCCGTTACCAACGGTACATATGCTGACGGTGTATTCACCGCAGGTAATACTACAGGTGAGGCTACCATTACCGCTATGTACAACGGCGTGGCAGTAGGTTCCGTTACTCTTAACGTGGTTATTCCCGATTCTATCGCATTTGAGCAGGACAACTTCACTGTGCCTTATACAAAGACCGTTAAGCTTGGTATTGTAGCTAAGTACGGTATCAATAAGGTTACACTTAAGGCTGCTGATCTTGTTTATGTTCTTTCCAACCCTGCTATGGGTACAATAGAAAACGGTTATATCAATGCTACTGATGATACAAGCATTGCAGGAGGCAGCGTGACAGTAACTCTTGCACTTGATACTGATATCGTTGCAACAGCCAATATCGTTTTCGGCAGAGCTTCTGAAATAGTGTATGATTTTGAAACCGGTGATAGCAGCATTTCCAATATCATTTACGGTTATAAAGGTACAATTACCCCTGATGCTTATACCTTCTCCGACACTATTGATGTTGTATCCGAGGCAGATGGCGGCAAAGTAAGAAACGGTAACTATGCGCTCCGGGTAACCAGTATTACTGATTCTATATGTGAAATGGCATGGTCTCAGACCCGTTTGGATGGCTGGGCGATCGATCTTACTGATGCTGTTTCTCTCAGTATGTGGATATACATTCCGGAAGGATCTCACGGTTGTGAGTGGGATATCGGTAATGCTATCCCTGTAAATCTCGGTCATGAGTTTGTATATGGTACAGGTTGGCAGTATCTTACCATGACAGTTGGGGATATCGGCAGTACAAACCTTGATCGTTTCCGTCTGTATCACAACGATGAGGATTTCTTAGATTATGGTTATAAGTCAAGCGAGCATCCTAACTATTACTCTAAAGTAGTATACTATATAGATGATATTACTGTTAACTATTCCTCCGCAGTAGAAGATTTCGATGCTCCTGTAATCAGTAATGTTCTTCTTTATCGTGATAATAGTCTTGACAGCGGTATTGCAATGACCGGTCAGACAATTACTGATAATGTTGTAAGCATTAGTGCTAAGGTAAGTGACGATCACGGTAACAGTAATACGAGCGGTATTGATACCGGCAGTGCTCAAATATATATTGATGGTAATGCAGTTGAAACTAAGTGTGATGAGTTTGGTTATGTTACTATGAACAGCATCAAACTTGCTAACGGCACACATACCTTCCGTGTTGAAGTGAGCGATAAGATGGGTAATACCTCTTATGTTGAAAAGACTATCATTATCGCAGCAGCGGAGAGTGCAGATAATACTATCAAGTACGCTCCGGCAGATGCCACACTTACTAACCTTCTTACATCTTCAGTTTATTGGATGGATCTTACAGCTACAGCTATAGAAAAGGTTGAGACAGTCGAGGTTATAGTTGACCTTGATAACCTCAGTACATGGCAGCTTGACAATATGGATATATCTGAGGGCTTTGAGGGTGAGTATACTATCGACAAGGATTCAAACGATGCTACGATCACATTTACCCGTACGGGTGATGTAACAGCTACCGGTGAAGCGGTGCTCGCTTCTCTCCCCGTACGTGTATGGCATCCTGAATTCAATCAGAAAATCACTGACTGGAATAAGTACCGCCTTGTAGCAGTAGAATCCTATATTCAGATGGGTAAGCTTATAGAGACTGACGGTAATGAAGTATTTTTCAACTCTGAAAAATATTCCACAGTGACTGAATATAACAAAACCCGTACAGCTGCAGTTGCCGGTGAAGTTAAGAATACATGGCATGAGCATACCGCTTACGCAATTGCAGACGTAGCAGCTACATGTACAACTGCAGGCTACACCGGCAGAACCTTCTGTGACGGCTGTAACTCCGTAGTTGATTGGGGTACCACAGTTCCCGCAGAAGGTCATAGCTATGACTTCGTTGACGGCGTACTTATGTGCGAGTGCGGTGAGTTCTTCAGCGGTGTTTACACCGACGGCAAGCTCTATGACCTCGGTGAGGTTGTAGAAGGCTGGGTAGAAGACAGCTATTATGTAGACGGTATCGCAGTTACCGGTATCGTTGAAATTGACGGCATATACTATGACTTTGGTGACGACGGCGTATCCAATGGCAAGTACACAGGTCTCGTTACTATCGACGGCAAGTACTACTTCTCCAAGATAGGCGTTCTTTCCGGCGGTTGGTTCCAGATCGGCGAAGACTGGTACTACTTCGACGAGGATACTCTTACCACAGTTTCCGAAAAGACCTTTACTTATGACTTTGGTACACAGGTATCCTATGAGTTCTACGAAAACGGTAAGGTTGTTGACGGCGTATGGGTAGAGTTTGCTCAGGGAACCAGATACTACTACGGTCCCGCATACCACAAGCTTAACGCTAAGCGCGGTAACGCATACTGGGTGACCATCGACGGTAAC
>JAZNKU010000086.1:0-3003 GCA_045578685.1 Eubacteriales bacterium | reverse complement strand
ACAGGCTCTCTCGTTGCAAGCGAGGCAGGTGAATCCACCTCCTACGGTCTGTTTAACGCACAGGACAGAGGATCTATGTTCATCGGTCCCGCAACTCCCGTATACGAGGGTATGATCGTAGGCGAAAACCCCAAGCAGGGTGATATCGCAGTTAACGTATGTAAGAAGAAGCAGCTCACCGCTATCCGTTCAGCAGGAGCTGACGAGGCGCTTCGTCTTATCACTCCCGTTCGCTTCAGCCTTGAGCAGTCTATCGAGTTCATCACCGATGACGAGCTTATCGAGGTAACCCCCGAGAACATAAGACTCCGTAAGGCAATACTTAACACCGAGCTTCGCCTTAAGGCACAGAGCAAGAAAAATAAGGCTAACAAGTAAATAAAAGCGTCCGTTTCGGGCGCTTTATTTATTGCGATATATTTGACCTTCGGTCAAATGCGATATGTTTGTTTAACAAACGCGATATGTTTTCTACGAAAACGCGATATGATATAAATCCCATCCCCGTGCCCCGCAGGGCATATCGCACCGAAGGTATATCGCTCCCCTTGGGGAATATCGCAAATCCCGAAAGGGATTTATATCGCTAAAAAAGGTGCCCTTCGGCACCTTTTTTACATTCCTATATTTTTCATCAGTCTGTCGTTAAATTCCTTTGCCGTATTGTATCCCATACGCTTCTGACGGTTGTTGATGGCTGCGATCTCGATGATTACCGCCATATTACGTCCGGGGTGTACGGGGATAGTGTTGGAAACTATCTTCAGACCCATGATATCGGTGTATTCCTCTTCAAGTCCGAGACGGTCGTACATTTTGCCCTCTACCCAGGTTTCGAGGTTGATGATCAGGTCTATCTTTTCAACATCCTTTACCGCACCGATACCGAATATACGCTTGACGTCGATAACGCCGATACCGCGAAGCTCCACATAATGACGGATTATCTCGGGAGCGGTGCCCGTGATGGTACGGTCGGAAACACGGCGCAGCTCTACCGCATCGTCCGCTATAAGTCTGTGACCTCGCTTAACGAGCTCAATTGCAGTCTCGCTCTTACCCACGCCGCTGTCACCGAGGATAAGCACACCCTCACCGTAAACCTCCACAAGCACGCCGTGACGGGTAATGCAGGGAGCAAGGTAAACCGCAAGCTTGGATATAAGTCCCGCCATAAACTCGCTGGTCGCACGCTCGGTCTGCAAAAGCGGAATATCAAACTCTTTTGCCATCTCCTGCATGGTTTCGCATGGTTCAAGGGAGGTGGAATAAACGATGGCAATAGGCTCACGGCACATAAACTGACGAAGTCTCTTCTGTCTCATCTCAAGAGGAAGCTCTGCCAGATAATTGAACTCGGACTTACCTATTATCTGCATACGGGAGGGCTCAAAGTGTTCAAAAAAGCCTGTCAGCGGAAGACCGGGACGGTTAACGTTGGCGTTTGAAACAACGACCTCCCTCTCGGGCATATAGATAGTCTTAAGATTAAAATCATTAACCAGAGTGCTTAATAAAACTGTCTGCTTTGTCATATCCTTATTCCTTTCCCGTTAAGAATTTTATTGCGCGTTCAACGGCATCCTTAGAGTCCTTCCAGGGCTCGTTTTCGTATCTGTAATCAAACTTCTTGCAGAACCAGCTTACATCCTCTCGGAGCTTGTCAAAGTATGCCATCTCCACACCCGAAACGGTCTCATAGAAATCACCGAAGCGCTTTTTATGAATATTGCGCTGTCCTGCCTCCACAAATTTGCGGTAATGCTCAAGGCAGAAATAGGGCTGCTTCTTTATTTTATTCTTGAAATCGGGGTCCTCGTCCCAAAGAAGTGCGGCATTGATAAACACGCGCTCCATTGTATGCTCTATACGCTCACAGACGTAGCAGCTTTCCTCAAGCTTTTCTATCCTGCCGACAGCCTTAGCACCCTTACCGGAAAAGAGATCGACAATGCCGCCCTTCATATCGTTACGCAGCTCATCAAGGTGGCTCTCAAGCATAAGCGCCATGCCCAGACGGTTCTTCATATTAAACATTTTTTCGTAGTGCTTGTGGCAAAATCCCTTTTCGTTGGTCTGTATGCGTGTATCAGGCTCCATCATGGAAGCACCGAGGATGATATCCAGCTGATCCTTTTCAAATCTCTCGTAGAGATTACAGAAGGGACAGCCTAAGCTGTGATCCTCGCCCGAGGCTTCAAAGGCTTCGTTTATGGGTATGGTATAGATTTTCTCAGACATTTTTGTACCTCTCGTAATAGAAAAGATATTGTTGTGAAAGCCCTCTGTAATTCCCTAAGGTGTTTATATCAAGTCCCTCGGGATAATATTTTTCAAGAACACGCTTTATCCACACGTCAACCGGGAAGGTGTCCAGCTTATTTAGTCCAAAGAGTGCAACGCAGGATGCGACCTTAAGTCCCACGCCCTTTATGCTCTGTAATTCCGCAAGGGCGGTGTCGGCGTCAAGCTTTTTAAGCTTTTCAAGGTCTATATGTCCCTCTGCCACCTTGGTTGCGGCATCGTATATGTAAGCGGCGCGAAAGCCTGTTTTCATCTCGCGGAGCTTGTCAACACCCAAGTCAACTATAGCCTCGGGAGTGGGAAAGGCGTATCCGTCCCCGATTTTCTCGCCGCACTCACGGCAGAGAGCCTCGACTAATTTCTTGATACGGGGGATGTTGTTGTTCTGGGATATTATAAATGAAATAAGGGTCTCAAAGGAGTCCTGACGAAGTATCCTTATTCCCTTGCCTGCCTCTATTGCCTCGTTTATAGTCTTGTCCGAACCGAAGCGGCAGCGGATATCCTCGTTCATGGCATCATAGTCGAGATCAAGGGAGAGAAAGTCGAAAAGATTTTCTTCAAAGTCGTTTTTTGAGGTGTTGTATATTTTTACCCTGTCCTCATCCTCTTGGGTGAAACGGTATTTTATACCTCGGTATATACCCGAAACACCGCCCAGAGGGTCGGGGTCAAAGCGAAAGCACTGCCCGCAGTCAA
>JAZNKU010000085.1:0-6766 GCA_045578685.1 Eubacteriales bacterium | reverse complement strand
ATGATAATGTCAATGTTTCTCCGCTCTTTACTTCAAAAAGCTTACCGTCAAAATCAAACCAGATATCAATAAGCGTGGGGTTATAAACCATATCCCCCTCCGCATTCCATACAAGCGATTCATATGCCTTGGTATATTCATATATTTCCATATTTGTGGCATACCATATATCCTTTTCGCCCGCAAGACGACCGCAAATATATTCTATACGATCCCAGCTGTCGTCATAGCTGAACTCCGCCGAGTGTCCCCAAACATAGAACACCAGAGGAACCGCATCCGAGGTAGGATGTCCCTTGGGTGAACGGTCGATGGCAAGAAAAGCATCTATATAATTATCAATTTTATCACTGCCGTGGTGTGCCGTGGGATGCCAGTCGTACCAGTCGTCGGGCAAAGAAATATTAAAGTTGCCCTCGTCAAGGCTTCTTGCATAAGCTATATCAAGAGCCTTGAGATAACTGTATACCTCGTCACGGCTTGCTCCGTTGCAGAAGCCGCTGATACCTCCGTCGGGATAAGCATAGCCACGAATAATACGTCCGTAGCGCTTTTCAAGCTCACGGCGGCAGTCAAGGATCTCCTTTATCCCCTCAACGGCACGAAGAGTACCCGGGGCACGGTGCTCAAGACCGTGAACAGCGATCTCGTGACCGGCTTCAAGTATAGCCTTAGCCTGCTCGGTGCTCATACAGTAGTCCCAATCGGCACGCAGAGCCTCGCCGTTAAGGTTAAACGTACACTTTAAACTATGTTTATTGAAAATTTCAGCTAATCTCACATCGTGCTTAGACCCGTCGTCATAGCTGAATGTAACTGCTTTTCCCTTTCCTTCGGGAAATCTCATAAAACGGTATCTCATATATTACCTCGCTTCAAATTGACCATATAAAAGTTTAATCAGAATATCGTAATAACGGTTATTATCACATACCATCATCGGATCCCCGTTCAGCCTTAAGTTTCTCAACAAATTTAAGAACCTCTTTCCACATTTTATCCGAAGCCCGTGGACCGAAAAGATACAATTTAACGTCAGCTGAGGTAACATGAGGTCTGTATTTAAGATTCTCCAAACCCATCATATATTCAACGGTAACGTCAAACATATTCGCTATCTTTACCACCGTTTCCTGTCTCGGTGAAGTTCCCTTCTGCTTCCATCTGGTAACCGATGAACGGTTAAGTCCTACCGCCATAGCAGCAGAGCTCGGTGAAATATTATTATCTCTACATAGCTCAGCAAATTTTTCATAAAACGTCATAATAACCACCTAATGATATATTTTCGATTATATGATATCACAACCCACCGCATTATTCAACATATTCATCAAAGTTATTTCAAAAAATGTTGCATAAACGCAACACCGTTGTTTGCACTTACTTGTATGATGTTGCATAAATGCAACATCATTGTTCGCATTCTCTCGTCGATGTTGCATAAACGCAACACCGCTGTTTGCACTCCCCTCGTTTGATGTTGCATAATTGCAACAACATCACTTGTGTTTCCCTGTTGGATGTTGCATAAACGCAACACCGCTGTTTACGTTCCCGTGTATGATGTTGCATAAATGCAACATCACTGTTTATGTTTCTCACGTTTGATGTTGCATAAATGCAACACCACTGTTTACGTTTCCCTGTTGGACGTTGCATAAATGCAACACCACTGTTTACGTTTCCCTGTTGGATGTTGCATAAATGCAACACCACTGTTTACATCCCTCTTGTTGGATGTTGCATAAATGCAACATCCAACAAGAGGAAACAGATAGAGATTTCACGAATTCAATTATTGTTCGGCAAATACGGTATAAGTCGTTTGGTCATATTCTTGAACCTTTCATCCTTTCGTACACAGCTAAAACATCCATCTTGTTTTGTCAAAGCTTGATATGCCCAAAAGCAAACATATTCTCCCTTATCCTTCGTATCGTCTCCGGGATCGCACTTTTTGTTCTCACTTAACAAATTCAATAGTACACTATTATAAGAAAGTTCTGTTTCAAGTGGCAATTTAGCATATTTCTCATACAAATCAACTGCTTGTTCAAGTACCGTGTATCCTTTTTCTGTATCTCCTTGTGTGAAGTAAAGACCCGAAATGCGTAAAAGAATGTCCGCACGAGTTGTTATCCAAGCATCGTAATCGGTAGAGGTATTTCTTAAATTATTGATTATGGAAAGAACAATGTTCAAACCCTCTGCCGTTTCATTTGAATTATCTTCACTGATGCAATTATAAAAAGAATATCCTAAGAATGTTCGCAGATTTTTTTGCCGCTGCAAATTCAGCTTTCCAATATCGTTATGATATTTATAACGCGTCTCCATAAGAATCTCACGACACGATTTCCAGCACGGCACTTTATCAAGCCACTGATCAAGCCGTTCTTCATCCTCTGCAATAGCAATCATATGCATAGCTTCAATACGGTAATCCTCTATAGTGCAGTTCTCAAGAATGTTCCCGCAGATATCCCTGATTTCATCAAGGTGATCTTTATACGGACGAATATTCATATCAATATAGCATCTACACAGCCATAATCCAAAGTTGAATTCCCTCGGAAATTCCTCGTAAGCATTTTTGCATACCGAATAAAGTCTTTGGGGTTCATTCTGTACCTCATATATTTTTTTATAATGTTCCTTAAGTTTATTCTCTTTGGTATTACGATCTGTTCCAAAAAGCACGTCCGTAGAAATTTCAAAAAAACCGGCGATCTTCGGAATAAGCTCCATATCGGGATATGCCTGTCCGTTTTCCCAACGGCTCACAGACTGATAGGTAACCCCTATTTCACGAGCAACCTCTTCCTGCGTAATGTCTTTCTCCCGACGCAAGCGTCGGATAGTTTCTGCAATCGGTAATTTCATTTCGATTTCTCCTGATTTAAGAAAATAGGGCTAATCAACCTGTGTTAGTATTATACATCGTTTTTTTGTCAGTTACAATAAGCCGGCAAGTGCATTGAACTCACGCAGTAGGTGAATTTATCACATTAGGTAAGTAATAATCAGAACTTTTATTCAAACTTCAGCAACCTGTATATTCAACATCTTTGTTTTCGTTTTTATTTTTAAATGTTGCAGGAATGCAACATCATTATTTTCATTTCCTGTTGAATGTTGCATAAATGCAACACCATCGCTTATACCTCTCGTTTGGTGTTGCATAAATGCAACATCACTGCTTACACCCTCTCCGTTTGTTATTGCATAAATGCAACATCATTACTTGTGTTCTCTCGTCCGATGTTGCACAAATGCAACATCATCGCTTACATCTTCTCGTTTGTTGTTGCACAAATGCAACATCATCGCTTACATCTTCTCGTTTGTTGTTGCATAAATGCAACATCATCGCTTACATCTTCTCGTTTGTTGTTGCGTAAATGCAACATCATCGCTTACATCTTCTCGTTTGTTGTTGCATAAATGCAACATTATTGCTTACGTTCCCTCGTTTGATGTTGCGTAAATGCAACATTATTGCTTACGTTCCCTTGTTTTATGTTGCGTAAATGCAACATCACTGCTTGCGTTTCCATGTTTGATGTTGCATAAATGCAACATCATCATTTCTGTTTCCTTGTTTGGTGTTGCACAAATGCAACAGTATTGTTTATGCTCTCATGTTTGCTTCCCCGTTAGATGTTGCAGTAATGCAACATCATTACTTGTATTTTCCCGCTTTGTGTTGAAATAATGAAACACCATTGTATATCCGATATGAGCCGTTGTGATCGTTTTATTCCGAAAATTTATCTACACTTTTCTTTCCAACCATATGGCGATTTCAACCTGCTTACCGATCATATATTCCACCGATGATATCTTTATTTCCGAATAGAGGTGTGATATAATAATACTGTTGCAAACCAAATTTTTCTTAAAGCTTTTGAAGGAGAAAAAACTATGAGTATCGGTAAAAATATCGCTAAATTCAGAAAGATCTGTGGGATGACACAGGAGGAGCTGGGCAGTGCATTAAGAGTTACAAACCAAGCGGTATCAAAATGGGAATCCGAAGCTTCAATGCCTGACATCTTGCTTTTACCAAAGCTGACAGAAGTGCTGAAAATATCGTTATACGACCTGTACGACACCTCCGGTGCTTCAGCCATAGAAAGAGAAAACTCTTTTGCCGTAGATGCACAGGATTCGGTAAAAAACCTTCTTTACAGACAGCTCCTTTTTGACAGACCCGTGCTTAAACAATTATTGAAGATCGACTTATGCTCCGAAAAGACCGTAGGTATAGATCCCGAACAATCGGTAGGCGTTATCTCATATACCGAAAAGGGAGCGGCTTTTATATCCGATTCTTTGTCTGTGATCTCTTCCGACTTTGATATAAGCAAAGGTGATTACATATTTGAAAATGAAGAACTATTCTCTGCGGCAAAAAAGCTTTGCGATAATAACGTCAGGGGTGTTATGAACTACCTATATACAAAGGCATTTGAAAAGCGCCCTCATGATTTGGATTCTCTCTCCGATTTTTTTGAAAACAACGATATCCACAGCTATGAATTTTCTCTAAATGAGATATCCGATGCCTGTAAGCTTTCGATGGAAACGGTCCTGTCCGCAACAGAAGATCTTGTATCTATCGGTGTGATCGAAGTTTCTCGTACAAATAAAAACACCCGATATATTTTTTCCAAGACTAAGGCGGTGGAGATAGGGGTATCGTTACAGCTGTTAGAACAAACTCTGTTCAAAAAGCCCTCCTTCGGTTGCGGATATATCGTCGGAAACAGCTTTCTCGGTTGATTCAACCTTCGGTTCAATTTGCGGTGTTTTATTAAAATAAGCGGTTATTGATTTTGACAGCATACCGACTTATAATAAAAGCGTAAAGTAAATCACGGGAGGTATCACCATGGATATCATTATCGACAAAAAATTAAAAGAATTAAGGCACAAAAAGGGCAACCGTCAGGAGGACTTAGCAGTATATTTAGGAATATCGGTTCAAGCTGTGTCGAAATGGGAACGGGGCGAAGGTATGCCGGATATTACGCTTTTACCCGGAATTGCGGCATTTTACGGGGTGAGCGTGGACACTTTGTTGGGCGTTGACGAAGAAGAAAAAAACAAAAAAATACAGGAAATAACCGACGAATACAACCGTATACGCCGTACAGCTCCCCGCGAGGACGGCAGCTTGGTCGTTGAACACAATATTGACGAAGGAATGTCTATTATCCGTGAAGGACTACGGGAATTTCCCGACTGCTGGTTTTTTATGCAGCTATTGGCATCCGATCTTTGGTGGAAGGGCAAGCACGCTGAAGGAGATGAACGGAGCGAATACTTCAACGAAGCAATGGAGCTATGCGAAAAAATATTATACGAATGTACCGAGGACCGCTGGCGACATTGTGCAAGCTCTATACTCTGTATGATATATAACGACAGTGGACGAAAGGAAAAAGCCCTTGAGCTTGCCTGTCAGTCTCCCGGGTTCGTTGACAGTATAGAATGGAAGCTGGCAAAGATATACGAAGGCAAAGAGCTCACGAAACAGCTTGAACGTAACATACGGGAATTGACAAGATTGCTTTATTTAAGTGTACAAGAGTATCAGAAAAACGGAGAGGCTTTTGTGTGCGACCACACGTTGAAATATCAGTTTGAGATTATCAAAGAATGCCTTGACAACTAAAAAGACGATGCGTTTTGCATCGTCTTTTTGGTTTATTATTTCTCAGCCCACTTGGCGGTGAGAACTATATCCTCGGTATAGGTGTTTGCCGCAAGAGTAGTTACCTTTTTTCCGTTGAGATACCAGCCCTTGAAGGTATACCCCTCACGGGTAGGATTCTTAAGGGTAGTTGCCTTTGAGTAAGTATAGGTGGTAGGCAGAGCAGACAGATCACAGTTCAGCTCCTCTGCATAAAGGTCAACGTATACGATCTTATATGTGTTTACCTCCCACTTTGCATATACCGTGATAGCTGCTGTAATATCCTTAGCGCCGATCTTCTCGATGGGAGATGTACAAGCCTTATCGGTGTACCAGCCGAGGAAGGTATAACCTGTCTTGGTGGGTACGGGAAGTTTGGTATCGGCGTCATATGTGTGCTTTGTAGGATAGCCTGTGGGATTCTTGCCGCTGAATTTAGCGTTGTTATAATCCTTATAGGTTATTGTATAAGTATTTGCAGTCCACTTTGCAAAGAGGTCGATGTCCTCTGTGTACTTTCCCTTTGCAAGGCTTGTCACCTTGGTACCGTTGGCGAGATACCAACCGCCGAAGGTATAGCCTGTCTTTGTGGGATTGAGAAGAGTTACCGCCGTGGTATACTTATACTCGGTGGGTGCGGTCTTTGCGAAAGTACCGCTGAACTCAAAACCGCCCATATCGTAGTAGCTGATTGTACGCGCGTTAAGCTCCCACTTTGCATAAACGGTGATAGCCTTTGTTATATCCTGTCCGCCGATAACCTCGATCGCCTTGGTACAAGCCTTATCGGTATACCAACCGATGAAGGTATAGCCTGCCTTGGTTGGTATGGGCAGAACGGTATTAACATCATAAGTATGCTTTGTGGGATAGCCTGTGGGATTTTTACCCGAGAAGGCCGCGTTATTTTGATCCTTGTAGGTTATAGTATATGTGTTCGCAGTCCACTTTGCATAGAGGTCGATGTCCTCTGTGTACTTACCCTTTGCAAGGCTCGTAACCTTTGTGCCGTTTTCCAAATACCAACCCGCAAAGGTGTAGCCTGTCTTTGTGGGATTGATA
>JAZNKU010000084.1:0-2120 GCA_045578685.1 Eubacteriales bacterium | reverse complement strand
CAAGAGAACTCTCTGAGTACGATCAGCTCATCATCCTCTGCGGTCACTACGAGGGCGTGGATCAGCGTGTGCTCGACCGTATAATCGACGAGGAGATATCTGTAGGCGACTATGTGCTGACCGGCGGAGAGATACCTGCCTGCATCGTCGTAGACGCCGTGGCAAGGCTCAAGGACGGTGTTCTATCTGATCCCGAGTGCTACGAAAACGAAAGCCTCTGTCAGGGAATGCTTGAGTATCCCCAGTATACCCGCCCCTATGATTTCATGGGCGAGACCGTTCCCGAGGTGCTGCTCGGCGGTAATCACAAGGAGATAGAAAAGTGGAGATTCAAGGCAGCCCTTGAATTAACCAAGAAGCAACGCCCTGATTTGCTGTGATTTTAGGTAAAAATAGCCTAAAAACACCATGTTAAAGTGTTGATATTTTTGCATTTTATCAAAAAAGCATAAAACTATTGATTTTTGACAAGCTATTTGTTATAATGTTCATATAAATTTCGCAAAAATAATTATTTTTATAGAGGAGTGCATCAAATGATTACTCGTGACGTTACAATAAAGAACAGCGTTGGTCTTCACGCAAGACCTGCTACATTTTTTATCCAGAAGGCTAACCAGTACAAGAGCACCATCTGGGTTGAAAAGGACGAGAGACGCGTTAACGCAAAGAGCCTTCTCGGTGTTCTTTCTCTCGGTATCACCAAGGATATGAGCGTTACCCTTATCGCTGACGGTGCTGATGAGGAAGCTGCGCTTAACGGACTTGCTGAGCTTATAGACAGCGGCCTTGAGTCTGTTCTTTAATCATAAACACAGATAACGAACGAGCAGAATCAGCCCTCGGCTAATTCTGCTTTTTGTTTTTTGAAATATGGATTTACAAGAACTTCGCAAACGAGCAAACGAGCTTCCTTCATCTCCGGGTGTATACCTGATGAAGGACAAAAACGACAAGATAATATATGTGGGTAAGTCGAAGGTCTTAAAGAACCGTGTTTCCCAGTATTTCAAGGAAACGGGACACCATGACTTCAAGACGGCAAAGATGGTGTCAAACGTAGACCACTTTGACTATATGCTGACCCATACCGAGATAGAGGCATTAAGCCTTGAAAACAGGCTGATAAAGCTCCATAAGCCAAAGTATAACATCCTTTTAAAGGACGATAAGAGCTATCCCTATATCAAGGTAACAACAGGGGAGGAGTATCCCCGCCTGCAGTTTGTCAGAAAGAGAAATAACGACAGGGCGAGATATTTCGGTCCCTATTCCGGAGCCACGACGGCTTATTCCATAATCCGTACCGCACAGCGTTCATTCGGTATACCCCGATGCACAAAGAAATTCCCGCAGGATATAGGCAAGACAAGACCCTGTCTGTACTATCAGCTTGGACAGTGCAGCGGTGTATGCACGGGCAAGGTGTCAAAGGAAAGATATAACGAAACGGTAAAGGATCTTCTGTCCTTCCTCGGCGGTTCCTTCTCCGAGGTCAAAAAATCCCTTGAGGAGAAGATGTATTATGCCTCCGAGAACCTTCTTTTTGAGATGGCGGCGCAGTACCGCGATTCCATAAAGGAGCTTGACACCCTCTGGCAGAAGCAGAAGGTGGTGGGCGCACCTGATGCCGAGTACGATATAATATCCCTTTACAGCGACGAGGTTACCTCATGTCTTGCGGTATTCTATGTCCGTGACGGATGTGTCATAGATAACGAACGTTTCATCTTTGGTGCAGATCAGATCATTACCCCCGACTCTGTTGCGGCATTTTTATGCGACCTCTATACTAAAAGAGAATATATACCCAAGAACATCCTTATGGGCTTTGAGCTTGACGAGGAAAGCGACGGGATGCTTACCGCCTTTCTTAATGATAAGGCAGGATACAGGGTATATGTAAAATATCCCGAGCGAGGCGATCTCAAGTCGCTTTGCAATATGGTATACGATAACGCCAAACAGTACGCGGGACAGTATAAGGCGGATACCGAGCGTGACAACAAGACCCTTATTAAGTTAGCTTCCATGCTTTCCCTTGAGGTAGTGCCCGAGCATATCGAGGCATACGATATCTCGAACTTCGGTTCGGACAATATTACGGGCGGTATGATATC
>JAZNKU010000083.1:0-7321 GCA_045578685.1 Eubacteriales bacterium | reverse complement strand
CTGGGTGCTGAAAAGGTTTCCGTAAAGGTCAAGGGCTCTCAGTTTGAGGATGTAGACAGCTTTTACGGAGTTCTGGGCGATACCGCGGTGATCGAGCTTGCAGCTTGTGCGGGCTTGCCTATGGCAGTTCGCCTTGAGCCTGAGACTGCTACTACTTTTGGAGTTGGTCAGCTTATTTTGGCTGCTCTTGATGCAGGCTTTAGAAAATTTATCGTCGCTCTCGGCGGCAGCTCTACCAACGATATGGGCTGCGGTATGGCGGCGGCGTTGGGTATTAAGTTCCACGACAGGGGCGGCAGAAGCTTTGTTCCCTCGGGAGTTTCTCTTGCTCATATCGACCGTATCGATGCTTCAAAGATAGATCCCCGTATTGCCGAATGCGAGTTTGTAACCATGTGCGACATAGACAATCCCCTTTGCGGTCCTAAGGGCGCATCCTACGTCTTCTCACCTCAGAAGGGCGCTAAACCCGAGGTCGTTGCTGTCCTTGACGAGGCGATGAAGCACTGTGCCGAGGTTGTCAAGCGTGATCTCGGAGCTGATGTTGCAGACATCCCCGGAGCGGGTGCTGCAGGCGGCTGCGGAGGCGGAATGGTAGCGTTCTTTAATTCAAAGCTCCGTTTGGGTATAGACGTTGTCCTTGACACCAAGAACTTTGACCGTGAATTAGAGGATGCCGATCTCGTTTTTACGGGAGAGGGTAAATTCGACTCCCAGAGCGTTGACGGCAAGGCTATCTCGGGAATCGCATCCCGTACCAAGTCAAAGAATATTCCTCTCATCGTTCTCTGCGGAGCGGCGGAGGAAAGCGAGATCTGCTACGAGATGGGCGTTACCGCCGTGTTCTCGATACAGCGTAAGGCTCTGTCCTTTAAGGAAGCAAGGCTCATAAACGAACCCTCACTTTACAGAACTGCATACAATGTTATGAAACTCCTCACTATATAAAACTATCCCATTGATCCTACGGTCAATGGGATTTTTGTATCAGTATAAAGGCAAACTCCCCGTCAGCTCGTCTGCAATCCCCGAGGGTAGGGGTTCAAGGGCAAGGCAGGTCTTGGTAGGTTCACCGTGAAATTCTGTCATTCCCGCATCAGTAATGACGGCAGCTATGATACTTTTTTCTTTTGCCGTGGCTGCTATATTCAACAGTTCTTCCTCTGAGTCAACATAAACGCATATCTTTGCGCATCCGTAATTAAACCAATCGGACAGAGGAGTATTCTCTTTACCTTCGGTGTTGAGCATCATTCCCTCGTCTGTCATAATAAGGTCCTTTAAGCGGTCTTCTTTTTTTAATGCCATAAACAGAGCCTCTGTACAAGCGTGACCCGCTTGTGCAGCGATCTTACCCTTGCGCATTTTCAAGTCTCTGCGCATAATTATCATCATTTTTGATTTATACATTATTTACACCTTGTCTTTCTTAGAGTTTCAACTATAAAATCATGCTTCGAGCTTGTATATTTTTCTCTGTTCATATCGGGCAAGGAAACAAGAGATTCTTTCAGAGCTTCATATTCCTTTGCTATCTCGGGATTGGCGATAAGATAATCTCTGAAATTAATATAATCCCGCCATTCCGGGCTTTCAGTTTTTACAACGTGGATAAAATGAGTTTGCAATTCACCCGTTCCGTAATACAGACTGCCCGAAGCAAAAAGCAGCTGCCACTCGTGTATGTCCGGCAGATAATAAAAGCCTGCCTTCCGCAAATTCTCTTCCAAAGTAAGCACCCTTTCAAAGCTTTCAACAGTTACGGTAATATCAATGATCGGCTTTGCTTTTATCGTAGGAACAGAGGTACTGCCGACGTGAGCAATATCAACTATGATATCGCCCAAAATTTCTTTCAAACTGTATATAGTTTTTTGCGCTTCTGTCTCCCATTCCTTTTGGTGAGGATACAAAGCAACCTCACCGCGTTTTAATCCAAGCATAATTTGTCCTCGATAAATTTGTTGGTATAATTATACATCCTTAGTCGGTATAGGTCAAGCCCGCGTATCAACAATTCAGAATTATCGTTTATTTAAGGTGGTTATTTTCGGGCGGATGGTATCCGCCCCTACTAATCTTATTCTCTCGTAGCAAAGATAAATTTTCATTGCAAAAAATCAACCGCCGTTTGATTTTATCAATACCGCCTCCATTGAAATCAACCTGTGCTTGTGATATCATATACACAGTGAAAGCGGCTTTCAAATATTTCAAAGGAGAACTACTATGAGTATTGAAATGATCGGAAAACAGATAGCATCAATGCGAAAGGAAAAAGGGATAAAACAGGAAGAACTTGCAAAGTACGTAGGTGTCAGCACTCAGGCAGTATCAAAATGGGAGAACGGCGGCGTGCCGGACACAGAGCTTCTGCCCAAGATTGCCGATTTCTTTTCGGTTTCGGTTGACTCGCTTTTCGGGCGTACCGATTACAACGATATGCGGTCGGCTTTGATGAAAAAGATAAATGAGTCAACAAATGAAAAGGTGTTCAAGGAAGTATTCAATTATTGCTGGGATATTGAAAGAGCAATGATGAGCGATCTTAGTATGATCCACGACAGCAGTGTAGAGGATTACGAAAGGGAACTTGCGGAGGAGGAACAAAATTATTCATCGGTTATGACCGACTACGGTTTTACCCGTATGGGAATTGCTAACCGCCTTCAATATTTTTTGATCGTGCCTGAACCTAAAGATACCGAGGTTGCGCTTTTTAACGGAATTGATTATCCTGCATTCTTTAAGGATTTTTCGGATCCCGATGTCTTTAATACCTGTGTTATGCTGCATAAACGGCATTACAAAAAGCTCTTTACCCACAACCTGCTTGTTAATAATATGGGTATGACCCTTGAAAAAGCAACCGAGGTGTTAAAGCTGCTCAAAAAATATCATTTGGTATATCCGTCGCAGATAGAAATGGATGATGAGATACAAACGGTATACCAATTCCAACCTACACCGTCCTTTGTAGCCTTTCTGATATTCGCAAGAGAAATGATAGATAAGCCCGGTGTGTTTTGTTATTATAACGAGGGAAGGGGTAAGCCGTATTTGAAATAGATATCATATTTACATTACTACTTGACAATGATTTTGGAATATGTTATAATAGCTGAAACGAACAGATGTTCTTTGGAGGGCGTAAAGATGACCGAAATGGAAAAGGTAGCGTATGCTAAATCATTTATCGACAAACTGGCAGAGGGTATAAATCCTCTTGACGGCAATCCCATCCCCGAAGGGGATATAGCTAACAATGTTCGCCTCACAAGGTGCTTTTTCTACGTATCTGACATACTCCGTCAGGTCATAGAAAACGGAGGTGTGAACAGGGATGGTAAAATCCCCTTTGCTATTACGGCAGAGCAGCTATCAAAATATCAGTTTTCACCTTTTCCGGTAGGTGTCAACGAGATATCCAAAAAGCTTTCGGCTTTGGTGGATAATCCCATGATGAAGACCCTTTCGGGTGTACAGATAAATAACTGGCTTGAAGCGCAGGGTTATTTGGTTTCCGTGCTCGATTCTCAGACCAACAAGAACAGAAGGATCCCCACACAAAAGGGCGAAGCGTTGGGAATAACTCTTACACCCAAGCAGGGAAGAGACGGACAGGCATACAGTGCCGTGGAATATAACGAAAACGCCCAACGTTTTGTTCTCTCCAACCTTGATGAGATCAAGGTGTTTGTTAAGGAAAGTAAATAATATCGTATGTATCGAACGACTATAGCACCTTGTCTTAGGCAAGGTGCTAATTGTTTTACTTTGCTCCTGCAAAACAAGAAATGAATTCTTGTTTTACGCTATTCAAAATTATGGAATACCGTGCTACAATATAAATACAAACCGGTTTGAATAATACTCGGAGGTAGTTATGAATTTGAAATTTGGAGAGAATTTACGAAAATACCGACTTAATGCAGGTCTTACACAGGAGCAGTTGGCAGATATATTTGGTGTTTCTCTGCAATCTGTCAGCCGTTGGGAAAGCTCTCAAAAGGCATCATATCCGGACATTGAACTATTGTGCTCCATAGCCCGTCATTTCGGAGTAAGTGTGGACACACTTTTGGGAAATAACGACAGCCCGAATATAGACTGGGGCGAATACGACCGTATGGAGGAACCGAGGAAAAAGTATGATTTTCTCATAGAGCACAAGAAAAGTTATCCTGATGATCACGATATAGATTGGCAGTTATGCTGGGTTACAACCGATTTGTTGGATGACCCGGTTGCCGTGGATACGGGTATTGCCTCAGCAAAGCGGCTTTTGAAGGAGTCAAAGAATATACAGTTCAGAAGCGAAGCCGCTACTACGCTTCTTGCGTTATGCCAAAAAGATGAGCTGGACGACTATATTAACGAGTATTTCCACGGCAGAACCGGTTCTGTGTACGGACGTCTCAAACTAAGGTGTAATATACGTCGTGATTATGAAATGCTTGAAACACTGCGAAAGGACCATCTTGTACATTTGATCGAGTTTTCACTTAGAACAGATCTTACGGTTTGTGATGAAAACGGAAATGTTGACGATAAAATCAATATTGAGCGAATGCGTATTCAGGTAAAGATTATTGACCTTATATGCGGTATAAACAATCCCGTATCTGATATTATCGGAGACGGCGAGATAGATCTGTGGTCGGGTTACAGAGCAAGTATGGGCTTGAGGTTGGCAGCATGCTATTACCGTTTAGACGAAAGCGACAAGGCCGACAAAATTCTCCTTGAGTTGATTGATTTTATTGAGAAAATGTGGAGTCTGCCCGAGGGTACAACTCTTACTTACCGTTCACATTTTATTGACGGTATCAAGGCGAATGTTGAGTACAGAGAATACAACAACAAGAAATTCGTGACTGCTTTACATGACTCGTATTTTCATGTTGAAAGAGGTCATTGGATTACACCTGAACTATTGTGGGAGATTCTCGAAGAGCCGGTAAAGGAGAATCCCGATAACAAGATCCTTTTATCGGTTTATCAAAGAATAAAAGCACTTAAATAGAAAATACCGCCGAGTCTCGGCGGTATTTTACTGTTTATTAAGTGTATCAACGAATTCTTTATACATATACAGACTTCCTAAACCAAGCAGAGGTCTGTTTTCTTTTTTGGAGTCCTCGTATGCTGACGCCATAGCCTCATCCATAGTATCAAAGGCAAGGGCGGTAATACCCTGCTTTTCGAACGCCTCAGCATAGTCAGAGGCGGGAAGGGAACGGGTATTGTTCGGTGTGACACAGTACACCTTCTCCGCGATCGGCTTCATAAGAGAGCAGATATAGTCGTAATCCTTGTCTGCCATAACTCCGCTTAAAATGTTTATTTTACCGTTGAAAATCGATTTAACGGTATCGACTGCCGCTTCAACACCTTGGGGGTTGTGACCGCCGTCATAAATGACGATAGGCTCGGCAGACAAGACCTCAAATCTTGCAGGCCAGACGGTTTCGCATATGCCTTTGTGTATTATTTCTCGTTCAATTCCCAATATTTCGGCACAGCTTACGGCAAGCATAGCGTTACGGGGCTGATAACCGCCCACAAGCTTTAATTTAAAGGGCTTTCTGTAGCCTGTTACGTAGAAGGACGCACCGTCAAGGCTGAGGTTGATATCCCTTAATCTGCTGTAATCGCAGGGACGGGAAAGGGAAGAGGAGTCCTCAATTATTTTCGCACAGGAATCGGGCATCATTCCGTAGATGACGGGACAGCCGTCCTTTATTATTCCTGCCTTTTCGGTGGTGATCTTTTCAAGAGTATCACCTAAAAAAGCGGTATGGTCAAAGTCTATTCCGGTTATAACGGAAAGTAAGGGTTTTTTTATAATATTGGTAGAATCAAGCCTGCCGCCCATACCGCACTCAAGTACGACTATATCGCATTTCTGCTCGTAAAAATAAAGAAATCCCGCGGCTGTTATAAGCTCAAATTCTGTCGGCGGGTCGGCCATAGAATCGGCAAGAGGTTTTATAACCTCGATTATATGGGCAAGGTCATCGTCAGGGATAGGCTTACCGTTTACCGCCATACGCTCGTTGAAGCGGTAAACATAAGGGGAGGTAAAGGTACCGACCTTATAGCCCGCATTTATGAGGATACGGGTAAGCATGGAGGACACCGACCCCTTGCCGTTGGTGCCTGCAATATGGATAAATTTCATTTTATCCTGAATGTTATCCATCTTATTGCACAGCTCAGTTATACGCTCCAGACCCGGACGGCTTCCCAGCCAGCATATTGAATGGATATATTCTATAGCTTCTGTATAGGTCATTTTGAAATCATCCTTTTAACGGTAGAGTTGTTGGTTATGACAAGCAGCAGGAAATATTCTATCGCCGCAATCACAAAATATAGGGGAACTCTGAACCAAAGCTGAGCTATGGGTGTTCCGTATGCAATCATAAAGGTTACCGATTTTATAAGCATATTGCCGATTATATGTGGTATAAGAACAGAAAATCCAAGTTTTATATATTCATTTTTTAAGGGTAAAAGCATGGATATGAGTCCTGCAAAAAGCCCCACACAGCCTGCACCCAGTGTAATTCCGGGAAGCCAGCCTCCGCCGTAGACCACAAGTCCGCTTATAAGATCGGCACAAACGCCCACTGCAAAGCCTACGAGCGGTCCGAAAGCGATACCCGAAAAGATGATCGGCAGGTTCTCGAAGCTTACTCTCAGAAAGGGTGCAAGGGTAAAGCTCTTACAGATAAAAGCGATAATGGTAGTAAGCGCACAGAGGATCGCCGCAGCACATAAGGTCTTGACACTTCCGAATAATTTTATCTTGTTTTCTTTTTCCATAATAAAAATACCTCCTTCCCACTTATGCGGCAAAAGAGGTATAAATATACGAGCCGTATTGAAGCGGGATGCAGAGACCGTACCGCGGGATGATCCCTTCGTACATCGGACAACTCCCCGTTCCGACATCACTTCACGCAGGGTCTCTTACTCTTCATAATACGAATTATACACCAAGCCGAACGGCGTGTCAATAGAGAGTTATATATTGAGGAAAAATACCTGATTTAAGGTTGATTTTACTAAGATATCGTGATATAATTAACGAAAATCTGTAAGGAGGACTTTGCTTTGAATCTTTCGCATTTGAAATACGCTCTTGAGGTGGCCAAGGCAGGCTCCTTGAGCAAGGCTTCCGAGACCCTGCTTATAGCTACTCCTAACATCAGCCGCTCCATAAAGGAGCTTGAGAGTGATCTCGGTATCACGGTATTTGAGCGTACCGCAAAGGGAATGGAGCTGACTGCCGAGGGTGAGGAGCTTATGGAAT
>JAZNKU010000082.1:0-5584 GCA_045578685.1 Eubacteriales bacterium | reverse complement strand
AGGAGATCGGCGTTCCTTGTGAGCGTATCGTCCGTCTCGGTAAAGAAGACAACTTCTGGGAGATCGGTTCAGGTCCCTGCGGTCCCTGCTCTGAGATCTACTTTGACCGCGGTCTTGAGTTTGGCTGCGGCTCTGACGACTGTAAGCCCGGTTGTGACTGTGATAGATTTATGGAGTTCTGGAATCTCGTATTCACACAGTTCGACGGAGACGGTGAAGGCGGATACGAGCCTCTTGCTAACCCCAACATCGACACAGGTATGGGTCTAGAGAGACTTGCATGCCTTATGCAGGGTGTAAACAACCTCTTCGAGGTAGATACCATCCAGAATATCATGACCGCTATCAGCGAAAAGGCGGGTGTTAAGTACGGCGAGAACAAGGATTCCGATATATCCCTCCGCATTATCACAGACCATATCAGAAGCACAACCTTCCTCGTTTGCGACGGTGTTGTCCCCACAAATGAAGGCAGAGGCTACGTCCTCAGAAGACTTCTTCGCCGAGCTGCACGTCACGGAAGAATCCTCGGAATCAAAGGTACATTCCTCACCGACATCGTAGCAGTTGTAGCTAAAGAAAACCTCACCGCTTATCCCGAGCTTACCGAAAAGCTTGACTATATACAGAAGATTATCGGCAACGAGGAAAACAAGTTTGCACAGACTATCGACTCCGGTCTTGCACTTCTCAACGATCTTATCGACGAGACCAAGAAGGCAGGAAGTACTACCCTTTCCGGTGAAGGTGTATTTAAGCTCAACGACACCTACGGCTTCCCCATCGACCTCACCCGTGAGATTGCATCCGAGGCAGGCCTTGCAATCGACGAAGAGGGCTTCAAGAACTGCCTCAACGAACAGAAGGAGCGTTCCAGAGCAGCAACCGCAGCTCTCGGTGACTTCGGCTGGGTTGGCGAAAGCTTTGATTTCCTTGAGGGTGTGGAAGAAACTGTATTTACCGGCTACGATGAACTCACAACAGAAGCAAAGGTAGTTAAAATAGTTGATCCCGAAACCAATAATGAAGTTGACAACGTTACCGAGGGTAAGATTCTCGTCATTCTCGACAAGACACCCTTCTACGGCGAAGGTGGCGGTCAGGTTGGTGACCGTGGATCGATCAAAGCGGATAACCTCGTAGTTAAGGTTAACGACACCAAGAAGCATGACGGTGTATATATGCATGTTGCTGAGGTTAAGGAAGGTATGATCTCCGTGGATGATACCGTTACCGCATCTGTATGTGCTAAGCGCAGAGGTGCTATCGGACGTAACCACTCCTGTGTTCACCTTCTCCAGGCAGCACTTCGTCAGGTGCTTGGCAACCACGTTGAACAGGCAGGCTCTTACGTAGACGACAAGAGACTCCGTTTCGACTTCTCTCACTTCGCAGCTCTTACAACAGAAGAGCTTAAGGCTGTAGAAGATCTTGTAAACGAAAAGCTCATGGAAGCTCTTGATATCACCGTTACGGAAACTGATGTTGACACAGCACGCTCTATGGGTGCTATGGCTCTCTTCGGTGAGAAGTATGGCAAGGTAGTAAGAGTTGTCAAGATGGGTGACTTCTCCACAGAGCTTTGCGGAGGTACACATATTGATAACACCTCAAAGGCAGGTCTTTTCAAGATCATCACCGAGACCTCGGTTGCAGCAGGCGTAAGACGTATTGAGGGTACATCCGCTCTCGGAGTACTTGAGCTTCTCAAGGAAAAGGAAAGTCTTATCACTGATACAGCTAAAGAGCTTAAATCAGCTAACGTAAACGAGATCGCAAACCGTGCGGCTTCTCTCCAGGCCGAGCTCAAGAGTGCAAAGCACGAGATCGATGCTCTCAACGGTAAGATCGCAGCATCCCGCTCCTCTGATCTTATGGCTAAGGCTACACAGGTAGGTGCAGTCAAAGTTATCGCAGCCGAAACCAAGGATATCACAGTTGACGTTGCAAGAACAATGTCCGACAATCTCAAGGCTGAGGATTCTTCTGTTGTAGTTGTTCTCTCCACCTATGCCGACGGCAAGCTTAACTTTGTATGTGCTTGCGGTAAGGATGCGGTTGCAGCCGGTGCTCATGCAGGCAACATCGTAAGAAACGTTGCTGCTGTATGCGACGGTAAGGGCGGCGGACGTCCCGACTCCGCTGTTGCGGGCGCAAAGGACGCTACAAAGGTAGCCGAGGCTATCGCTCAGGTCACCGGAATCGTTGCAGGAATGCTTAAATAAATCACAAAATGGTCGCTTAGGCGACCATTTTTTACACAAAGCAAGATTCTATTATACGGTTGCATTGTACAGGTGAATATCTCCAGTTATCTATATGTGTTACCCCGGGTGTATAATAATCGGTTACATTACGCTGTATCCTTGCTTCGCATATATCTATAAGAACTAATTTTATCTTCATGCGATCTGCATATATATTTTTAATGTAAACCGATGCACCCTTTCCTACCGAAGCACCGCTTCGATACTCGGCGAGTCCTGCGAGATTAGGTGCAAGCTCAACAAAAATTCCATAATCCTCAATACTGCGTACAATTCCGGCGACAGTCTGACCTACCGCAAAACGCTTAGCGTTTTGTTCCCATGTTCCCAAAAGCTCCTTATGAGAAACATATATCCTGCCTTCATCCGGATCAACAGACCTAATCACGGCATTTATGTACATTCCTATCTCAAAACGATCAGCAGGATGAGAAATACGGGAAACGGATATTGCATCTATAGGCAAAAGAGATACAATACCGCATCCTACATCAACAAAAGCGCCAAAATGCTCAAGATGAGTAACCCTTGCCGGTATAACATCGCCGGGAACAAGATCAGCCAAAAAATTATTCAAGCAATCAAGCTGTGCCGCTCTTCTTGAGAGTATAGCAACGGGCCGTGAATTTTCATTATATATAATATTGACAACCTTGAAGCAAACCGCCTTTCCCACACGTGTTATAACCGCAATATCCTTAACATCGGATTGTGTTGAGAGAGCACATTCTTCCCTTTTCATAATCCCGAGTATTCCTCCGATTCTGAATTCAAGTGTCATATCTCCCGTACATCTGTCTGCAACAGCCTCAACTATCACGCCTCTTGCCATAGCAGTTTCGAGTCCCAAAAGCGTAGATGTATATTCGCTGTTTTGCACCGTACCTATACGCTTACCCTCGGGTAGATATTTAGAAATCATATTAAACCTCCGTTATTTGATTATTCATTGATATAAGTATTAAAATCAGAATAATATTATGATTTTTTAAATATTAATTTTTTGTATCCGCGTTCATCCGTGATAGAGAAATAAAGAGATTTTGTGAGAATTTGCGAGATAGTATATTTGTAAATTAAAATTATAAAAACTTTTTCATCAAAATCTATTGACAGCACAGTACCCTTGTGCTATAATCTTACCCGTTATGAATTAAATTTACTAAAAATTGCAGGAGGATTCAGTCAATGTCCACATTCATGGCTAAGAAAGAAACCATTGAACGCAACTGGTACGTTATCGACGCGGCAGGTAAGCCCCTCGGTAAGACCGCTGCTGCTGCTGCTAACATTCATCGCGGCAAGCATCGCCCTGAGTTTACACCTCACGTAGACTGCGGTGAGTTCGTTATCATCATCAACTGCGAGAAGGCAGTTCTCACAGGTAAGAAGCTCGATCAGAAGTACTACCGTCACCATTCCGGTTACATCGGCGGTCTTAAGGAGATCCAGTACCGTAAGCTTATGGCTACAAAGCCCGAGTTTGCTATGCAGCTCGCAGTAAAGGGTATGCTTCCTAAGAATTCTATCGGTGCAAAGTCCCTCACAAGACTTAAGACAGTTCGCGGCGCAGAGCACAAGCATGCTGCTCAGAAGCCCGTAGAGCTTTAATTATCGGGAAAGGAGATAAATGAAAATGGCAGTTAACTATCAGTCCGCAAAACCCTACTTCTACGGCACAGGCAGAAGAAAGAGCTCTGTTGCACGTGTTCGTCTTGTTCCCGGTACAGGTGTTGTAACCATCAACAACCGCGATATCGACGATTATTTCGGTCTTGAGACCCTCAAGCTTATCGTAAATCAGCCCTTCGGCGTTACAAACACCGTTGGTAAGTTCGACATCATCTGCAGAGTTAACGGCGGCGGCTTCTCCGGTCAGGCAGGCGCTATCCGTCACGGTGTTGCAAGAGCACTTCTCCAGGCAGACGAAAACTACAGAGCAGAGCTTAAGAAGGCAGGCTTCCTTACTCGTGACCCTCGTATGAAGGAAAGAAAGAAGTACGGTCTCAAAGCAGCTCGTCGTGCACCCCAGTTCTCCAAGAGATAATTTCCCACCCAACGGAATATATTATTGTATATTCCTATACTTTGTCTCTTCGGACAATCACATAAGATAATATCAATCCAATAGGAATTGGTATCATAGGAGGTAATGCTTATGTACTCTCAGCACAGCTCCGAAAATCCAATCCGAACAACCTTTAGCAAATTCCCCAACACTTTTTCCCAAGTGAACTTCCCGACCGCAAATAGAGAAAGCCTTTCCCTGCTTTCCAGATTTGCCAAGCCCATTAAATCAGTTTTCGTTATCCTTATGGCAGTTATCCTCTTTGTAGGTACTGTTATGGGTGCGTATTGTATCGAGGGGTCCATCAATGTCGGATTTACACCGGATTTTCAAAACAATCACACGTCGTACTCTTCTGTAAACGCACACTTCGGCAAATACAGCGATATGGTCACCGTTAAGCTTATCGTTCACGGTGTTCAGGAATTCTCAGTATATACCGATGTAGTAACAGTACAGGAGATCATCGACAAGCTGTCACTTACACTTGACGCAAACGATGTTATCAATTACCCGTCCACCGATGAGGTTTATGACGGCATGGAGATCCGCATCGACCGCGTTGAGTCTAAAACACACACAGAAACTGTTACAGTTCCCTACACTACCAAGATCATCGAATCTCAGACGATACCCAAGGGTACCCGCAAGGTGCTTCAGGCAGGTGCTAACGGCACTTCGACCCAGTCTGTAACCGAGACATATGTCAACGGTGAATTACAGAAGAAGGATGTTGTGACCGAAGCGGCAAACATTGCGGCTGTTGAAGAGATCGTTGAGGTTGGTGTAGGCGGAACCTATACAGATGTCAACGGAAACAGCTACGCTTATTCCTATTACATTGATGTAACGGCAACGGCGTACGGCACTCTTTCGGGTATAACAGCAACAGGTAAGGCCATCGAGCTCGGCATGATTGCAGTTGACCCCAGAGTAATTCCGCTTGGTACCAAAGTGTATCTCACCGGCTCGTGGGGCGACATGGGTGTCTGCTCTGCCGAGGATACCGGTGGAGCTATCAAGGGTAACAAGATAGACGTATATTTGGGCGATGACTATGACCTGCTCCGTCAGTTCGGCCGTCGTTCAATGCGAGTATATATACTCGGCTGATATGTATGACAAAGGCGTCGTTTCAGAGCAATTTTTGATTGCCCTTTCAAAACGACGCCTTTTTCATTACTTTATGGCACTTCTGAACCATTTTATATCATTTACGGTAACCGAACAGGTACCTATAAGAAGCATA
>JAZNKU010000081.1:0-2438 GCA_045578685.1 Eubacteriales bacterium | reverse complement strand
CCCTTGAGGCTTGAGAGCTTACGGGCTCTGGTGGTGGCGGAGTTTTTTCTCACCTTGGTGAGATAATCCATGTATTTAAAGACATCTTCCTTTGTTATTTTGCCAATATCCTCGGCTGTAATACGGCTGACGTCCTTTTCGTGCATATTTTCTTCGCTTATATCACCCTCTGCAGACGCTAAAATATATCTGAAAAAGGTCAGCAGATCGTGCTCGTACTCGGCTACGGTCTTAAGTGAACGGTTCTTGACAGAACGGCAATATGAGCAGTAACTGTCTACCGCTTCAGGCATTTTAGGCATATATGTGCTCCTTAAAATTTAGTAAAAGGTATTGTAATTTAATATTATATATTGTAAAATAATATAAGTATATCTTTGGAGGTAATTAAGTGAACTTTTTTAAAAAATATTCATACGATATGTTTCGGATGATGCTCAATCAGCTTGGCATCGCTATGCTGGGTCTCGTTATGACCATGGCAACCTTTCAGAACGATAAGCTTTACTTTATAACAAGCGTGCTCTGCACGGTGATCTATATCTATCTGCTCTACGCGATGATGTACGAGATCGGAAGAGCTGACAAGCCCGCAATCGACGGCGGCAGAAAGCCCTTTACACCCTTGAAGGGTCTGTGGATATCTCTGGGCGCTAATATTATCAATATAATCTGCGGTATCATGATAGCCGTGTTCTCCCTCTTCATCGTTATGCAGTCCCCCGTTACGGTGCTGGATGCAAAGGGCGATGAAATGAAGGTATACACCAGAGTTGAGATGCAGGAAACTATGGATGCCTCCGACTATACCTATATAGAGGCTCACCTCTATTCAAACTCCGGCGGTACCGCCTATACCTTTGAAAAGGACGGAACAAAATACTCCGAGACGGTAAACCGCAACGGCGGTGTAGTTCCGGTCTACGACGCTGACGGAAACGAGCTCGAGCTCTTCTCGGAAAGCGGAATGAGGCTCTGCACTCACCGTAACTCGGTGAAAAACTGGGCAAGCAATCTCTACGGTGTTCCCTATGTTGTAGCAACCTTCCTGCAGTCCATGTTTGCGGGAATAAGAGACAGATTCTTTAACGGAAATGATTTCTTCTATCTGCTCACACCCATACTGCCCGTCGGATTTACCGCACTGGCTTATTATATGGGTGCACGCGGCAAGCGTATACTCTTCTTCCTGCCCGAGAGAAAACAGAAACCTAAGTATTAAGCTGACACTTAATACAATGAAACGACAACTATGTTGTAGGCAAAAGTTTCCTTAACGCAACGAAGTTGCATTTCATGAATACGAAGTATTCATTTCATCCTTTATCATTTACCGCCTGCCTTAAGCATATATATAACCGAATATGTTTTCGGCAGGTGATTTTTTGAATATAAAAGCCTTATGGGCTACCTTTAAATTTGCGGTATTTACCGTCTTACTCATACTGTGTGCGTTACTGCTTCACGGTCTTAGCCATGAGATAGATGTAAGAACTGCGGCTGCCTGCCCTGCTCCCACCGTGGTGATAGATCCCGGTCACGGAGGTGAGGACGGAGGTGCCGTTGGTATAAACGGCTGTATCGAAAAGGAGCTTAATCTTGATATAGCTCTCATACTCCGAGATCTGCTGACCGCCTCCGGCGTAAAGGTAAAAATGACCCGCACCGAGGATATAATGCTCTACGATGCCGACACTCCCGGCAAAAAGAAGCTGCAGGACTTAAAAAAACGGGTGGAGATAGGCGAGGAAAACGAGGAGTCACTTACGGTAAGTATCCATATGAACACCTACCCTTCCCCTAAATACAGCGGAACTCAGGTATATTATTCGCCAAACCATCCCGACAGCAAGGCTCTTGCCGAAAGGGTGCAGGGACATATAAGGGAGTATCTTCAGCCCGCAAACTCCCGACAGATAAAGGAGTCTACCTCGGCTATATATCTGTTACACAATATAAAAAATCCTGCCGTGCTTATAGAATGCGGATTTATCTCAAACCAAGCCGAAGCAGAGCTTCTCTGCCGTGATGACTACCGTCACAAGGTGGCGTTGACTATATATTCGGCTCTGATCGATCATCTTAACAAGGAAGTTTAAAATGAAGGAAAAAACTATTTTCGTCTGTACCGAATGCGGTAACACCGTATCCCGCTGGGCGGGTAAATGTCCTGCCTGCGGTGAATGGAATACTCTTGAGGAGCGCACCGCCCTGCCCGAGCCCAAGAAATCGGCAAGACCCCGTGCTGCTGCCTCTGTCTATGACAGTGCACCCGAGCTGCTGCGTGATCTCGAGCTGCCTAACTACATCCGCTCAAAGAGCGGTATAGGCGAACTTGACCGTGTGCTTGGCGGCGGTATAGTGTCAGGCTCGGCTGTACTTTTGTCAGGTGAGCCGGGTATAGGTAAATCCACCCTTCTTATGCAGATATCGGGTAA
>JAZNKU010000080.1:0-4331 GCA_045578685.1 Eubacteriales bacterium | reverse complement strand
ACCGCTTGGCCTCCGACTTGGCGTCGGTACGGCTCATAAGTCTGCCTGCACCGTGGGGCGCAGAGAAGTTCCAGTCGGGATTTCCCTTACCCACACAGATAAGAGAACCGTCACGCATATTGATGGGGATAAGGAGCTTTTCTCCCGCCTTTGCAGACACAGAGCCCTTGCGGAGTATCATAGCCTCCACGTCTATATAGTTGTGGATCGTCTGGAAGCTGTCAACAGCCGTCAACCCCATTCCGTCAAGCAGTATCTCTGCCATCTTCTCACGGTTACGGACAGCAAAGCGCTGACAGATGTCTATATCGTGTATATAGTCCTCCATATATGAGCCGTAGAGGTAACAGAGCGAGCGGGGGATGGTAGGCTCACTTGCTTCAAACTCCTTTGCCATATGCTTGAGAGCATCCTGTATCTCGTTTTTTCTACCCTCAGCCTTATAGGTGCGGATTATCTCCTCTCTACGCTTAAAATACTCATCCTTACCCATAGCAAGATCAATAGCAAGACCTTGATAGTGCTCTGCCACCTGTGTACCGAGATTACGGCTGCCCGAGTGTATAACGAGATATTTGTTGCCCTCAGGATCGGTATCTATCTCGATAAAATGGTTACCTCCGCCAAGAGTGCCTATACTGCGCTCCAGTCTTCTTGAATCCTTGAGAGCACGGAAGCAACGAAGCTCCTGCAGGTCAAAGCGCTCAAGTCTGCCCTCCCATACTGCCTTTCCGCAGGGAATGGTGTGAGCAACTCTGTCAAAGGCTTCAAGGTCAAGCTCTACCTTGCCGAGCTCAACGGTATACATACCGCAGCCTATATCAACGCCCACCATATTTGGAACCACCTTGTTACTAAGGGTCATGGTCGTGCCTATGGTACAGCCCACGCCTGCGTGGACGTCGGGCATTATTCTTATTTTCGAAGAGGCAAAATCCTCTATATCGCAGACCGTCTGTATCTGCTCGTATGCCGAGCCCTCCACCGTATCGGTAAAGCAGAGGGCGGTATTAAACTTTCCTTTTATCTCTATCATAATTATTTCCTTTCATCATGCACCGCCTTTCAGGATTCCTGTAAGCTGAGATAACACATCAGCATTTCCGTTAAGATTGATATTGCCTACGTTTTCGCAGATGCGTTCTACGTATTCAAGCTCTTTGAGCTTATATAAGGTTTTGTTTTCATCCATGAGCTTAGCGGTATTCAAAAGTGATCTTGTGGATGCTACCTCTTCTCGACGTGTGATAACGTTAGCCTGCGCACGTTTTTCAGCAACAAGCACAGTATTCATTATTGCCCTGATTTCACCGGGAAGAATTATATCTTTAACGTCTGCATTTGCAATATCAACGAACAATTCGCTTTCTTTTGCTTTTAATTTTTCAAAAACAAATTCGGACATTTCGTTTTTATTCTCGAGAATATCGTCAAGCTTGTGCTTACCCACATATTCGCGTAACGCAAGCTGTGCCGTTACGTGTAGCTGTTCTGTGAAATCGTCGATGTCGGTAAATATCTTTTCAAAGTCTGTTATACGGTAATTACAGATAAGATTGATGCGAAGTGAAACTTTATCCTGACTGAGTATTTCCTGACCTGTGATATCCATTTGTGTAAGTCTTGTGTCGATATATTTCACATCGACTTTAACAGAATTTTTCCAAAAATAATATGTACCCGCATCCAAAAGCTTTACAAATCTTTGGTTGAAATAGAGTCTTGCTTTTTCATACTCGGCAACTTCAATTTTGATATAATATTTTTGGGGAATCATGGAGAATATGTATTCGGGGACGTTGTCATTTACCTCGGGGGTAGAGGTATCTACGGTTATATACTCATGCTTATCGGTAACAGACCAGAAAGCATATTTTCCCTGTGTAAGAACAGAGTCGAACTTACCGTTGATAAAATGAAGTGCCGCTTTTTCATCTGCTACGTCTATAACCGAAACAGAGTCAGCCACAGCCTTATCATTCAATAGAATATCGACAGAACATCTGCGAGGGACTAACATCTGATTGCAATTTGAGATCTCTATCTCCTTTGTGCTGTTTTCGTAATACTTACCGGGACAGAGCATCTTTACGTATTTACCGTTCTTAAAGAGAAAACCTCTCTGATTTTCGTTGATTATTACTTTTTTCATTGTATATACTCCTTTTTAGGTTAATTAGCGTTTGCAATTACTCATATGCTTTTAACGGCCGAAAGCTTAAGCTGCCGCATATAAATGCGGAAATTAAATTTTGGCATTTATATTTGAACAGCGGTATCTGTTTTCGGGCAGGGTCAAAAGCAGAGCAATTGCACAGGATGAAGTGCTTTCGCACTGACTCAAAATACCAATCCACCGGCGATATGCTTTATAGCATACGGCAGGATTCGAACCTGCGATAATCGGACTTCAAAGGTCCGTAAAATTTGTCGTGAGGTTTACAGTCTCAATCAAATTTTTTCAAGCATACGGCATACATTTCGGCATAGCCTTATGTACCGCAGTAATCTCATATACCCGATTTATCGGCTTACAAGTATATTTTACCAAGTTATATAAATTTATCACGGAAAAAAAGATGCGAACTTAGAAAAATTCGCATCTTTTCTGATCTTTCAGCTTGTTTTTTATCAATTCCCTGAAGCTATTCGGCTCCAATACCTCAACGGTTGGCCCAAAGGAAAGTACTCTTATTACCATCTCGGGAATATCGGCTGTGTCGAAGGTCATATTGAGTACGTACTCCTTATCATTGACCCTTTCCACGTTCTTCTCAAGATGAGCGAAGTGCATAAGAGCGCGCTCGAGAGTATTGCGTTCATCCTTTATTCTGAGCTTTATGCGCTCACATTTTCTTTGATCCCCCTTTGAACGTATGATATCATTGCCGTAATAAACCTTGCATTTCTGTATACGGGCAAGGTTGACCGCGCGGACAAAGCCGCAGCCGCTTGTGACCAGCCGGAACTTGTCGTCCTTTTCCGAGTATTCCAGTCTTTCGGGGATGCATCGTATATATACTCTCTCACCATGACGGTTCAGTATTTCTATCTTGAGATTATGTCCTTGCTTCATAGCGGTGAGTATGGTTCGGAAATGATCGATATATCTTTCGTTCCCGTAATCGTCGCCGTCGCTGTATTTATCATAAACAAGGTAATCTGCTTTGGTGAACAGCGGTTCTACATCCTCCAAGCCTTCAAGGGTTACGTCAAATAGCTTGATCCTCGGGTCAAGGTATATTGACTTGAGCCAGCGGCGCTGGATATCGGTCAAGGGCATTGTGGGCTTGTGTATGATAGGTGTGGTCATATCCTGACGGACAAGCTGCCATTTCTGATTTTTCAGAGAGGGAAGTATGGTCAGTACACTTTCGTCAAAGGCGTTTTCTTCAACTATTTTTGAAAGTTCTCTGTCGGTAGATCGATTGCTTATCAGCTCATCAAGTATCCTTGCCACTGCGTTATAATAGGCGGAGTAGATCTCATTAAATATCATTTTGACCCTCCTCTATTCCATATATACGGTACATTTCTGCAACGTCATCTTTAAAGCGTTTTTCATGCTCCTTGTTTGAAAACTTAATATCGGTAATTCTGCATATAAAGGTACGTATCCAGGGGATAAGTTCACTTGTATCATATACCTCTGCATAGAAGCGGTATGTATATTCATCTATCTTATCGATATGACCGATACGCTTTTCACGCTCAAGACGGCGGATAATATGAGCTTCATCCTCGTCTACGTGTACCGTGAACTCCACCGTTTCGGTGTGGTCTCTGCCGTATCTGTCACGGTTGGCGGTAACACCCCATATCTTTGCCTGCATAGAGTCAAGCTCAGCTCTCAGCTCGTCGAATCGGGGAGAGGGCTCCTCTATCTTAACCTCGGAGAGATAGTCTACACGGAAGGACCTTATCCTGTTATACTCTGCATCATATGCTAAGAGATGCTGTCTGCCGTTTTGGGCACTTATAAATATCCTTAAGGGGATTATCCTCAGACGCGTATCGCGGTCAAAGTGGCGGCTGTGGTTGGTGACGGTAATGATAGATTTTCTCTGCATAGCGGTAAACAGCATCGCAAGAACACCCGAGTCTATAGCAGAGGTAATATAATGATGCTTAAACCCGAAGAGATCCCTGTGCTCGCTCTGCTTATCAAGAAGAAAAGAGCCTATTACACCTACAGGCATGACCTCGGAAAAATAATGCACAAGATCGTTTATATCGGTGGGCATATCATGATCGCTTCTGCGATAGAGCATTTTTTTGCCCGATCTTTCGCACTCAACAATGCCTAAGTCAACATATTCCTTCAGTTTTTT
>JAZNKU010000079.1:0-7469 GCA_045578685.1 Eubacteriales bacterium | reverse complement strand
GGATTCGTGAAGAAGATTGTCGTCACCGTCATCAAAGTTGTACTTAAGCCACATACTGATGTTGTATGAATCAAAATCGATATAGCTTCCGTGGCCGTTTACACTTCCCTTCATATAGAAGGTACGTCTGCGGTACCAGGTCAGATCCTTGTGATAATAGCCGTCATCAAGGGAGATTACGGGGTCGGTTTCGTAAACAACAAGAGCGTCAGCATCCTCGTTGTCGATATATTCGTATACACCGAGAACCTCTTCGCAGAACTTGAATACCGCGTTACGTGTACCCTTGATACCTCTGTGGCTCTTGTCTTCCTTGGTATTAAGATCGTAATCGTCATCGATACCTGTGATCACGAGATAATTGCCCTGTACAGACCATACGTAGGTCTGGTCATCCTCGAAGGCAGCACGGTCAACACTTACAAGGCCCTGATCCTCACGGTTGGTCTTACCTACGAGAATTTCGTACTCGGATACAGGAGTTTCATCGGTTACAACCTCAAGTCTGATACCGATAGAACCCTCGATCATATCGGCAAGATATTTCGACATCTCACCGATGCTGCTGAAATTTTCGTTTTCGGTAGCGGAGTATACGATGGTATAGAGCGAAAGGTCGTTGCCGTTTATCTCATATGTAGGAGTAAGATAAAGGTACTTTGAGAACATGGTAGCACACTCGGCTCTGGTTGCGGGGTTGCGGGGGTTAAGGTAGGTCTCGCCGTCCTTAACGGAACCGTTGATGATGCCGTTACCGTATGCCCACTCAAAGTTAGCTACTGCGTAAGAGGAAACTTTATCTGCATCGGGGAAGGTAGATATTTCCTTGGTGTTCTCGATAGTCATTCCCTTATACTGAGCATATCTGCAGAGCATTGCCGCAAGCTGCTCACGGGTAATGTTGTCATTGGGAGCAAAGCTGTCTGCGGTCTTACCCGATGTGATCTTGTTATCGTATGCCCACTGTACAGCGGGTGCAAACCAATGGTTAGACTTAACATCGGTAAACTGACCGTTGTAGTTGTAATCAGCCTTGTCAAAGCCGTCGGCAGAAGCAAGTGCCTGTACCAGCATAGCTCTTGTCATCTTACCGTTGGGGGTGAAGGTGGTTTCGTTGGTACCGTTGAAAATGCCGTTTTCGTTGGTAATACGAACCGCATCATAATACCAATGACTTGATTTTACATCGGTAAAAGGGTTGCCGTCCCACCACTTTGCGTTGGAGCTTACGGCGATAGCACATATAACGGTTACTATGCAGATAAGCATCGCAATTAATTTTACCTTTTTCATTTTCATTACCTTTCTTATATTATATTAATTTTTTTACCATTGATAAGGAGCCTTGGTGAGATCGCCCGAAGGCTCGGACTCAAATCCGTCCCACTTTACCTCATACTTGAGTATCTCCTCGTAAAGCTCTCGGCTGATCTCCTTGTATGCCTCACGCTGAGAGCTTGTACCCTTGGTATACTCGCTTTCATACCGTGCACTCTGCCAAAGGTAGGTCCAAGAGAGACGGTACATCTTGACACGGTCAAGCTGTGTTTCGATCTTGGCAGCAGACTCGGCCTTGTCCCAGAGGAGGTTAAGCTCATCGCCTGCCTTACATATGCTGTCGAACCTATACATACCGGTTATGTCCGCGTGAGTTCCGGTACACTGCTCGTTTGCTATATCGCAAAGCTTGTCGATATACTGTCTGATATATGTATATCCGTCACCGTAGAAGGTCTTAAGAAATCCGTTCATACGATAGTAGTATTCCTCTTCGCTCATAAGGGGATCGCGGTAAACACGGGTGAAGAGGTATGCACGCAGTCCGTACATATCAGAGGTGTTGCCGCTTCTGCCGTTGAGAAATACACCGCGCACACCGTTTTCGTAGAGATAAGCGGCGTTGGCACGGATAGAATCAAGATCCTGTGCGGGAACCATAGCATCACAAAAGGAGCCTGTATGCTCCCAGAGGTAAAGCTTGCTTGCCTTTTCGCCCCAAGTCTTGATGGTTGCCGCGGAATTCTTATTACCCTTGCAGGCAGTGTCGGTATACTCGTGGCAGGGACAAAGAGCGATAGTGTTATAATAAAGTATTACATTATCGTGATAACGAAGATCGGTCTTGGGGGGAGTTGCACTCCAGCCGTATGCCCAGGTGGCAAAGCGGATATCGGGATATTCCTCCTCGAAGGTCTCGGCAACCGTGTTGAGAAGATTCATAAGAGTACCCGCCCTGCCGTGCTCACGGTAGGTTGCAGCACAGTCGGTACACTTGCAGATGGTATCGGTATCGTTCTGAATAAGACCGATAAGGTTTAATTCGGGCTCTCGCTCGATAAGAGCTCTTATGTTGGTGATGAGCTTCTCGATATTCTCGGGATCCGAATAACAGGGATTGCCCCAGGTGTTATCGGTGGAGCTCTCACCGTACATCATCAGATTACCCAACTGATGCGGAAGTCCGCATCCCCATTCCTCGTAGTATCCGTTATGGAGATAACATTCCGCACCGTCATCGTCAATATACATACCGATAGATTCAAGGGCGGGTCCGTCATAATATCTGTAGTCTCCATCAAAGGAAATAACAGGATCGGGAGCTGCAACGGTTCCCTCTCCGTCATAATAGAATTCTAATCCGAATTTCTCTTCGAGTAAATAGTATACAGCGTTAAGTGTTCCGTCAATATTGTGGTGTCCTCTGTAGTCTGTTCTGTTAAAATCGGCTGAATCGTCCGTGCCGATGATTATAAGCTTGTTGTCCTCTACGGCAACTGCAAACATAGTGTCAGAAACAGACTCGTTGTATACCGAATGTACACGGTCGGTCTTGCCCACAAGTATCTCATACTCGCTCTCGGAAGTTTCGTCGGTCACAACGGGAAGTTTGATACCGATGCTCTGCTCGATATACTTGGAAAGATCCTCTGCCGCCCGCTTAACGCTTGATATCTGTTTTTCGCTATATACGATGGTATAGAGCGAAATGTCGTTGCCGTTTATCTCATATACAGGCTTAAGGTAAAGGTACTTTGAGAACATGGTAGCACACTCGGCTCTGGTCGCGGGGTTACGGGGATTAAGGTAGGTCTTGCCGTCCTTAACAGAGCCGTTGATGATACCGTTGCCGTATGCCCATTCAAAGTCCTTTACTGCATAAGAGGAAACCTTGGAAGCATCGGGAAAAGTAGCAATATCTGCACTGTTCTTATCCTCCATACCCTTATATGCCGCATATCTGTGAAGCATAGCCGCAAGTTGCTCACGGGTGATGTTATCGTTAGGAGCAAAGCTGTCTGCGGTCTTACCTGAGGTAATGTTGTTCTGATATGCCCACTGAACTGCAGGTGCAAACCAATGGTTTGACTTAACGTCGGTGAACTGATCATTGTACTTATAATCATCCTTGTTAAAGCCGTCGGCTGAAGCAAGTGCCTGAACAAGCATAGCTCTTGTCATCTTGCCGTTAGGGGTAAACTTATCGGCGGTGGTACCGTTGAAAATGCCGTTTTCGTTGGTAATACGAACCGAATCATAATACCAATGACTTGACTTTACATCGGTAAAAGGGTTAGAATCCCACCACTTTGCCGATGTTGATACGGCTAAAGCTGAAATGATAGTTATAATGCATATCGAAATTGAAATAAGTTTAAAAGTCTTCATTTGTAAAAATCCTACCATTTAATGAATAGTTACGGTTTTCTCCCTTTAATTATGAATTACTTAAGCGTAGCCTTTGCCACTCTTACGCACATGTCTGTGCCGTAGGGCTGACCGGTGAAGTTGATCATAAGAGTATTGTCACCGGGCTGGTAGAACTTAAGCTCCTCGCCTGAATCCATCCATTCTATCTTCTCGATATCAAACTGAACGTTGGAGAAGCCTACTATACCCGAATACATACCGCCTACGGTTACATTGGAGTCACCTATCTTGTTGTTATCGAACATAATGAAGTAGATAGACTTTCCGTCACGGTTGATAACTACGCTGCAGTTGGCACAGGTCTTGGGATCTCTGGGATAGTAGAGAGGCTCGCAGTCGTATACGACCTCATGGTGGATATCGATCCAGTTCTTAACCACACCGAGGGTAGCGATCTGGAACTCGGGAAGTGCACCGTCTGCGGTGGGTGAGAGGTTAAGCAGATAGTTTACACCTGCTGCACGGCATCCCGCAAGGGTACGGATAACGTCTGCAGGTGACTTGTAGTTAAAGTCCTTATGTGCGATACCCCAATGTGTATTGAGGGTCATACAGGTCTCACCTGCAAAGTAGAAGGGTCTGCCGTCACGGTCGATAGGCTCGCGGACACCGTTCTGCTCAAAGGTGACCGCATCTATCTCGGGATGTATAGCCCTGCCCAAGTTATGAAGTCCTGTATTATTGATAATGATAGCATCAGGCTGATATTTACGGATAGTACCGTAAAGCTCGTCTAACTTCCAGTCCTTCTTGGGATGCCACCAGTTACCGTCAAAGAAGAAACCGCCGATCTTGCCGTAGTTGGTGCAGAGGATCTCTACACTCTTACGCAGATACTCAAGGTATTCGTTATCAAAGTCATCGTAGAAGCTCTTTTCGTGCCAGTCGATGGTGGTATGGTAGAGGAAAGGCACTACATCGTGCTTGTGGCAGGCATCAACAAATTCCTTCACAAGATCACGACCGCACTTGGGTGCGTGGAGTGAATCAAAGGTAGAAAGACCCTTGGTATCATATAGAGCAAAACCGTCGTGATGACGTGTGGTCAAGTTAACGTACTTACAGCCCACCGACTTTGCCGCAAGAACGATCTTCTCTGCATCAAAGTCCTTGGTGGTGAAGTTTTCAGCAAGTTTTTTGTATTCCTTCATATCATGCTTTTCCATATGGTAGACCCACTCGCCTCTTCCAAGCTCGGAATAGAGGCCGTAATGAAGGAACATACCGTAGCCTAATTTTTCGTATTCAACGACTCTCTGTGTAGGAGTTGGAAAGTTCGGAATATACATTTTATATTTCTCCTTATATTTAACTTTGATTTAATTATACATTATAATTGATATATACACTATGGATATTTCGTGAAAAAGTATGGATAATTCATACGATTGTGAGCATATCATCCGTATTTAGCCGTACCGCTACTATACAGCCCACAGAAGGCTGAAAGTACAAATTATAGTACATATGAGTGTGTATAATAAAAATATCAAAAAAACTTAAGAACAAGGAGAAAATCATGAACGATATCAAGGATTTCAAAATCAAAGACGGTGTTCTTATCAAATACGAGGGTAAAGATAGCCACGTTGTAATACCCGAATCTGTTACGAGCATATATGACGAAGCATTTAAAAACTGTAAAACCGTTACAAGCATCAGCATTCCCGAGTCGGTCATGTACATAGGTGACAAAGCATTTGCTTGGTGTACTGCACTTGCCGACATTACCATACCCAAGGCAATTACTCATATTAACAAACGGACCTTCTACGGCTGCGAAAATCTAAAAAACGTAACTCTGCCCGACTGTATCACAACTATAGGGGATTATGCTTTCATGAAATGTAAAAACCTCACAAGCATCAATATCCCAAGCTCGGTTAGAAAAATAGGCAAAGGCGCATTTTCATATTGCGATGGCCTTGCAAACAAAGATGGATTTGTAATAATACGAAACGCATTATACCGATATTGCGGATATGCATTAAATGTCGTTATTCCGGAGTCTGTTACAAATATAGAGTGTTCTGCATTTTCAAGATGCGAAAATATCATAAATGTTACTATCCCGGATACGGTTACAAATATAAGTGATTCTGCATTTTGGGGCTGTTCGTACCTTACAAACATCAATATACCTGAATCGGTCAGGCGAATCGGTAATCTTGCATTTTCGGGATGTCAAAATCTGACAAGCATAATTATTCCCGACTCGGTTACAGAAATAGGCAGGGGTGTATTTTCATTTTGCCGTAATCTTGCGGACAAAGACGGATTTGTGATAATACGGAACGTGTTATACTATTATTGCGGAAAAGCTCGTAATGTCGTTATTCCTGAGTCTGTTAACACTATAGAAGAATATGCGTTTCATAACTGTAAATCCCTTATAGGTGTTACATTACCCAACTCAATTATAAGTATATCCGATTATGCATTTTGCTGTTGTAAAGCTCTTACGAATATTGCTATCCCACCGTCGGTCAAGAGTATCGGAAACTCCGTATTTTTAGATTGCAAAAGGCTCACCGCCATCTCTATTCCCGAGTCTGTTACAAATATTGGAAAGTTTGCTTTTATGAACTGCCATAACCTTCAAAACGTACTCCTTCCCGACTCTATCACGAATATAGATGATATGACATTCTCGGGTTGTGAAAAGCTTACAAGCATCACTATCCCCAACTCGGTAGTAAGTATAGGTGGGTTTGCTTTTAGCTTCTGTGTAAATCTTAAAACCGTCACTATACCCGATACAGTCAAATCTATCGGCTACGGTGCGTTTGCGGAATGTGAAAAGCTCACAAGCATCACCATCCCCGATTCGGTGACAAGTATAGCTGACGGTGTGTTTGAGGAATCTGATAACGTCACAATACTCTGCACAAAGGACAGCTGTGCCGAAAAATACGCCAAGGAACATAATATTAAATTTACTGTAATATAAAAACATACATAAATCGGGCTTCATCACACTTGACATTGATTTAATTATACATTATAATTCATTTGAACTATGGATATTTCCGAAAGAAAAATGGAGATTTTGTATGATCAAAAGTAATCCGCCTATATTCAATAATGAAATCGACCGCTTACACCTGGATATATCAGAGCTTTGCTACGCAGAGCTTGACAAGGGAGATCGGTACTCAGATCTGCGTCCGTTGTTTACAAGAGTATACTGTATCACAAAGGGCGAGGGTAAGATCATATACCGAGGCGGCGAAATGGCTATGACCGAGGGAAATATATATATTCTCCCCACCGGGATAAGAATGAAGTACGTATGTAATACCCCCTTGGAAAAGCTGTATTTTCATATCAACCTGCTTCAAAGTAATAATAAGGATATGTTTACCTCAATGAGCTCTCCCGTTTGTATACCAAATCGCAGTGAGGATATAGAGCAGGCTCTTTATCTCTTCAATAACAACGATATGTACGCTGTTATGAGACTGAAGGCCTGGCTGTGGAATATAATATCCATCGGTATGGAGATAGGCGGAACCGAGTTCAATCCCGTTCCGAAATACTCGCCCTTAGTTGAGCAGACTATCGCCTACATTGACAAAAACTTAAGATCCGCTCTTTCCGTATCAAAGATAGCCGCCGACCTGTACATTTCTCCAAGCCTTTTGCAAAAGGAATTCAGAAAAGAAATGAATCAGCCCTTGGGCAAATACATTTCCGACAGGCTTTATTTCACCGCCGAGCAGCAGCTTCGTACCACAGACCGCTCTATAAAGGATATATCA
>JAZNKU010000078.1:0-4122 GCA_045578685.1 Eubacteriales bacterium | reverse complement strand
GGCATGGGACTCAGACCTTAAAAATGCAAATCTATGACACCCCGTATCTTTGATACGGTTGGTGGAATTATGCAAGGAGTTTGCGGTACGCAAACTGTCGCAATGCAAAATTCAAAATGCAAAATTAACGTTAAAAGTCGGTTCGTTTGAACCGACTTTTTGTTTTTATGTTCTGTCAAAATATTCATAGCATGCAAGACGTATCATCTTTTCGGTCACTCCGAAATGCTCTGCTAACTCCCAGACCTCTACTATGCCCATATCAAAGGCAGCTTGAAGCTCCTCTTTGGGCAGAAGGTTTTCTATCATCCATTTGTTCGCTTTATACTCACATCTCTCTCGGGTCTCAAGGGGAGAGTAGGGGTGATAAAATGCACCTGTCATACAATGACCTATCTCATGGGCGAGGTGGGCTGTTTTTTCAGCCTCTGTCATATCTCCCTCGTCCATAATTATATATTTATTATCTATGTCCTCGAAGGAGAGCGACCCGTTAAGGGGCAATCTGCAGTAGTCGAGGACAATATTATTTTCATCACAAAAAGCTGCACACTGTGTGCTTGTTCTCATTTAATTACTCCTTTTTTTCGTGTCGTTTTTTAATCAGCTCTATAGCGAACATAGCTTCCTCCCACATAGCATCGGTAACCTCACCGTCACCGCCGAAGAGAGCCAGCTTGACATCCTCGTCGCTGACAGACTTCCTTGCTTGGGATTCCTTACCTGTCATCAGATAGTCAAGCGAAACACCGAAATGGTCGGCTATCTTTTTAAGCTTGTCCTGCTTGGGGGTGGATTTGCCGCTTTTCCAATCGCTTACCGTAGCGGGGGCAATACCCGTCGCCTTACATACCTGATATGCGGTCATATTGTTCTTTTGTAACAATTCAACAAAAATTTCATACATGATTTGTACGCTCCTACAAAACCGAAAAATGTTTAAGAAATCTTACATATACATATTGACATTTTCGGAAAACCGATATATAATATGCATTGTAATTTAAGAAATCTTAACTAAACGGGGCTAAGATTTAATATTTCCGAAATCATTGTATCAGATTTCCGAAATATTGTCAAGCCTTAATTTTAAGAAATCTTAAAATCAATTTTCGGTATTGGTACGGATGCACACCACTCACTTGCTCCGATATTAATTTTAGTATACTACATGTCCCGATTTTTGGACAGAAGGGAGGTAAACTTGGCATACATGTGTACCCGTGGCTACGGGGAATGTGACGCGTGCGGATACTGCACAAAGGAATTAGATAACGAAGAAAGTGAGGAATAATAATGACAAATATTGATTTCAATAAAGTAATAATAACAGGAACAGCCAAGGAGAAGCCGGAGCTTAAGCTTACAACGACCGGTATGGCTGTGACGAATTTTACTCTCATAAGCTGCGGCACCAAGATGAGAGAATATGTGGATGTAACGGTCTGGGGTGAGCTTGCCGAAAAGGTATATAGAGATATAGCACCGGGTGTACATATGATGGTGGAGGGCAGACTTCACAGAGCTTCCTCCGATGACGGCAGTTACGGCAAGCTTGAGATCACGGCAAACCGAATATTCGGTATAGGTGGTATGAATGATTAAATATACCGAGGATGCCTATACAACCTGCCCCTTTTACCTCAAGGAGGCGAGCACACGCCTTGTCTGTGAGGGAATACCCGAGGGAAGCAGTAATGTAACGGTTTTCGGCAACAGCCTTCTCAAGGCAAGACATCAGAGCAGATATTGCAGAAGTGACTATAGCTCCTGTGCACTCTGTAAGGCATTGATGTCAAAATATGATTGAATAGCAAAAAAGGTGTCCGAGGACACCTTTTTTATATTTCAATTTCAAGCCCGTCATATGCAACTTCAATACCGTAGGGCTCAAGGTCACGGCATATAATGTCGTGGTCATCATGGAGCCCGCAGGACATATGGCTGATGGCAAAGCGTTTGATATGCTCGGACAGTGTTTTCTTCATTTCGATGACCATATTGATATTGTTATGCTCAAATATACGGTAATCACCGTCCTGATGCCCCACCGTACAGTCCATTACGATAAGGTCGATTGGAGCCTTGTCGATAATAAGCTGTACCTCATCGTAGAGAAGCCAGGCAGAGTCGAGAGCATAGTATATCTTACCCTCACCGTCATCAAAGAGATAATGCTTTGTAGGTACACGGTGGTGGCCTTTTTCCGCTTTGATCTTTACACCGTCAATTGTAATTTCATCATCAAACTCGATAAACTCAGCACCCTTTGATTCAAGCATAGCAAGGGTATCTGCATTAAAATGGTCCTTGTGCTTATGAGTATTTATGATATATTTTATACTCTCGGGAGCAATGTCGAATTTCTCAAGAGCAGCGGGTACGGTAGGACCGGGGTCTATGAGGATGGAATCATTTATAAGTACAGAGGCGTTACCTCTGTATTCGTCGCCGTGATCGTGACGGTCGGGAGCCCAGTCGGCTGCTCCCGTGCCCAAAAATTTAATTTTCATAGTGAATAAACCTCCCCGTCGGTGGGATAAAATGCCTCAAAGTTCTTTTGACAAGCCTTTATATCCTCATATTTTTCGGGTGGCATAACATGAATATAAGCAATCTTTTTAACATCAAGGGTGTTGCACCTTTTAACCAAAGTATTTGCATCGAAATGAGCCCCCTCTATCATCATAAGATCAGCTGATATATCCGGCAGATCACAAAGATCGGGAGAGAGATCGTTTGTGATATAGACCCGTTTACCCTCAGCTTCTATCAAAAAGCTGTAGCAGGGCAGACCCTTCATATGACCGTTCTGATAAGCGGTAACCTTAAGTATACCGTTATCGTAGAAAAGCCCCTCGTTTATCAGCTTAAAGTCCACACGGTCGGAGTCTTTTCTTAACTGCATATAGGTGTATGCCTTAAAGGCATCTATACCTCTCTCCTCGGAGAGGAAAATATCACAGCGGATATTAAAGAACTCCGCCAGATTTATCATGTCGTTAAGACCGTTCATATGATCTCCGTGGAGGTGGCTTATAAACACGGTCTTTATGCGGGACATATCATACTCGGCAAAGGAGAGTATATCGGTCACGGGTGCACCTGCATCAAAGAGGTAGGCTGTGTCGCCTACCTCTATGAGTGCAGATTGCTGATGTCTGTTTTTATACGGAGCACCAAATCCTGTGCCCAGAAATTTTATTTTCATTACAGATTGTAGTAACGGTCGAACTCTGCGGGATTGGGGATCTTAGCCAGTTCTGCACACTCTGCACGCTTAGCGGTGATAAAGTTCTTTAAGAGTTCTTCGGGGAATACACCGCCCACTGTGAGGTAATCGTGGTCAGCCTCAAGCGCATCGAGAGCCGCATCGAGAGTGGTGGGCAGATGGCTGAGCTTAGCCTTCTCCTCGTCGCTTAAATGATAGAGGTTCATGTCATAGGGACCCCAGCCGTTAGCGTGAGGATCTATCTTGTTCTTGATACCGTCAAGACCTGCCATGAGGATTGCCGCATAGCAGAAGTAGGGGTTACATGTAGCATCGGGGTTACGGAGTTCAAAACGTCTTAACGCAGGCTCTTTTGCATATGCAGGAATACGGATTACCGCACTACGGTTGGATGTAGCATAGCCCACGGTAACAGGAGCTTCAAATCCGGGCACAAGACGCTTGAAGGAGTTTGTGCTGGGGTTTGTAAGTGCACAGAGCGATGCAATGTGCTTTAAAAGACCGCCGATAAAGTAGTGTGCTTCCTTGCTTAAGTTGGAGTAGCCGTTGTCATCGGAGAACACGGGCTGACCGTCCTTCATAAGGAGCATATGAACGTGCATACCGCTTCCTGCCTCGCCCATAACAGGCTTGGGCATAAATGTAGCGGACATGCCGTACTTCTGTGCGGTGTTGTGGATGATGTATTTTATCATCATGGTTGCATCTGCCATCTTGGACATTTCGCCAAGCTCGGGCTCTATTTCAAACTGACCTGCAGCACCAACCTCGGGGTGGTGATAGTTGAGCGCAATGCCTGCTTCTTCTATAAGCATGCACATTTCGCTTCTTGCTTCGTAGGAAACGTCAAAGGGTTTTGCGATGTGGTAGTTCTTCTGCTTGGGTACTAC
>JAZNKU010000077.1:0-5420 GCA_045578685.1 Eubacteriales bacterium | reverse complement strand
AGGTTTGCGTAGTATGTAATACCAAGGAGGGCTCTGCTCTCGGTCACACCACCACAACAGGCACCTGCGGCCGCTGCGGCAAGGTGTTCAGCGTTTCCGACTACGATAAGATAGTAAATCTTCTCAAGTCCAAGGGTGAGTTTGATCCGAGTACCAACTGCTATACTCTTTATACCGAGGATAATGACAGCATTACCGGAATTGTTTATTCCGTTTCCGCAGCTGATTTGTCAGTGGTTAACTACCGTTTATACAGCAACGGTCATGAAGATCTTACAAATCTATATATAACCGAAACCGGTACTGTATACAGTTATCTTTACATGTATGCCAACACCACCGAATTTTTGTTTGCAGGCTACGGTCTGCTCGATGCCGCTACCTTTACCAAGAGTACAAAGGAAGGCTTCAGCGAATACGAGGGAACTCTTAAGAGTGCATATACCGACTATATGAACTCTGCTCTCAAGGAGATGCTTAATGACCTTAACAAGATTCTTAATCCCTACGGCTACAGCGTAAAGCAGCTTGGCTTCAAGGCATATTAATTAAAATGAACAAGGCTCATTTGAGCCTTGTTTTTATTTGTATTATGTGGTATAATATCTTATCACAATAAAGGAATTTATGATGAAAACAGAGATATTTGCTACCTTCGGACCCTCTTGCAGGGACGAGGCGGTATTAAAAGATATGGTTGCCGAAGGGCTGACGGGTATGAGATTAAACCTCTCCCATATGACTTTGCCCGAGGCGGCAGATTATATAAATGCATACAGGTCGGTTGCCGATGCTCCGAAGATACTTATAGATATGCAGGGTCCCGAGCTTCGTGTGGGCAAGGCTGATATCGAGCTTGAGGGTACGGTTGACATAAACACCATCCAGCTTCCTAAAGCTGTACTTGACAGCCTTGAAACAGGGGATGAGATCCTTCTTGACGACGGCAAGCTTCTTCTGTGTATGACGGATTCCGTTCACGCAGAGGTCATACGCGGCGGATTTCTTAAAAGTCATAAAAGCGTTAAAATAAAAAACAAAAATATAGATATGCCGGTACTTACAGACCACGACATCGAGAATATAAGATTGGCAAAGGACTACGGTGTTACCGCAGTTATGCAGCCCTTTGTAAGATCCGGCGATGATCTTAAAAAGGTCGGAGATATACTTAATTCAAACGGAGCAGAGCATATAGATATATATGCCAAGATTGAGAACAGACAGGGGGTAGAAAACCTCTCTGATATTCTCCCCTATGCCGATGCTCTGGTTATTGCCAGAGGAGACCTTGGCAACGATATGCCCCTGTGGGAGCTGCCCTCGGTACAGAAGCGTATTGAGGATGCCTGTCATAAGGCGGATAAGCCCTATATTGTGGTAACGCAGATGCTTGCATCCATGGAGAACTCTCCCGTACCCACCCGTGCCGAGGTGTCGGATATCTTCCACGCAGTTTATCACGGAGCGTGGGGAGTTATGATAACAGGAGAATCCGCCGTAGGCAAATACCCCGTGGAGGCGGTAAAATATCTGTCGAAAACAGCAAAGGCGTGTGAAAAATGCAATTTTTAAGAAAACTGACCGGAAATCTCAGCCCCAAGGCAATACGGGCGATATCCCTTACTGTATTTGTAGCGGTGTCGGTGCTTGCGGTGACATTCGGAGCGAATGCGGTAAACCGCAAGGAGCCCTTGCCCATAGATACATACGACCGTATCGAGAACCATACGGCAGAGACCGATCCCGAGGTCACCACCAAAGCTCCGAATACCGGAGACCCGGTTATGACGACTACAATAATCGAATATACCTACTACGAGACCGAGGATGCTACCACGGCAGAAACGACAACTGCCGAGACTACCACCACCGGGACCACTACGGTTGTAACTACAACGGCAGAGACCACCACCGAAACTACAACAGTTGTTACAACAGCTCCGATACCCGAGGAACCTACGTATCCCGAGGACGGAGAATGGAACAGACTTCTCGTCAACCCTTGGAATCCTATGCCCGAGGGCTATGTCCCCGAGCTTGTATCGGTAGGTAACGGACAGCAAGCAGACTACAGAGTCAAGGATGCCCTCAACGCTATGCTCACCGATTGCCGCAAGGCGGGATATAATCCCATTATCTGCTCTTCCTACCGTACTATCGCCCGTCAGCAGACTCTCTTTGAAAACGAGACCAATGCGTTTATGGCGTACGGCTACAGAAGAGAAGAGGCTGAGGAGTTTGCCGCAAAGTGGGTAGCCAGACCCGGCACAAGCGAGCATCATACGGGACTTGCCTTTGATATAGTATCGGCAAGCTATCAGAAGCTTGACCGCAGTCAGGAAAACACCCCCGAGCAAAAATGGCTTATGGCAAACTGCCATAAATACGGATTTATACTACGTTATCCCGACAACAAGACCGATATAACGGGTATCAACTATGAGCCCTGGCACTACCGCTACGTAGGACTTGATATCGCCAAAGAAATTTTTGAAAAACAGATAACCTTAGAAGAATATTTCGCACAAGGAGAATGATATGAAAAAAATATTGGCTTTATTATTAGCAATAACATCACTGTTTCTGTTTGCTGCCTGTGGCAGCGGCATATCAGGCAAGGAGGCAAAGGCCTGTGCGGATGAATTTTTTAATTATATTTCGGATGAAAAATACACCGAGGCACAGGCACTGTTTCATCCCGATATAGTTATAGACGGACATCTTGAGAATCTGTTTCTGCATATAAAGGACAGTACGGGTGCTGATATCAAAAACGGCTTTTCGGTAAAATACACAGGCTTTCAATCCTCACTTTACGATACCGAATACGGCGGCAGCCACTATGCCCTTGACGGCATAATAGAGATAGACGGACAGCCCTTTGAACTGGAGATAGAGTTTATCAAAAGAAATGAAGCGTTCGGAATATACAATTTTGATATAGACATTGACTAAAGGAGAAGGAAAAATGATTTTAGTACCAAAGCCCCATAAGCTTGAAACCAAGGAAGGCGTACTTTCAGCAAGAGAATTTAAGGTAGTATGCGATAACACAGCTATAAAGTTCTTTGATACCTTCGGCGGAGGCGAGTTGCCTCTTACCGTAAAGAAGGCAGAGTATGACGATGCCGAAAAGTACGGCATCACAATAGATGCTGACGGTATAACCGTAGTTTACGGTGACATGGCTGCTGCATACAGAGCATATACCACACTTACACAGATTCTTGCAAGTGAGGAGGTACCCTACCTCACCATCGAGGACTACCCCGATCTTGCCAACCGCGGATATATGATAGATATCAGCCGAGGCAAGATCCCCTCTATCGAGTATCTCAAGGAGCTTGCAGAGATACTTGCGGATCTTAAATATAATCAGCTCCAGCTCTATATGGACTCCTTCGTATACGAGTACGAGGGCTTTGAGGAATACTGGAAGGATACTCAGCCTCTTACCAAGGCAGAGATCAAGGAGCTTGACGCCTTCTGTAAGGAGAGATTTATCGAGCTTGTTCCCATACAGAACTCCTTCGGTCATATGGGCGCATGGACCGCAAAGCCCGAGATCGCACCTCTTGCAATCACCGATGCGAAAGGAAAACCCTCTCAGACCCTTAATCCCCTGCTTCCCGAATCTCTTGAGCTTATCGACAAGATCTATGCGGGCATGCTTGACGCATTCTCCTCCGATATCCTCAATATCGGTATGGACGAGCCCCACGAGCTTGGTCTTAACGAGACCAAGGAGGTCTGCGAGGAAAAGGGCGTAGGCAGAGTTTACACCGAGCATCTCAATAAGGTCATCGACCTTGCAAGAGATAAGTATGGCAAGAAGGTAATGTTCTTTGACGATATCGTGTTCAAGCATCCCGAAGAATTAGCCAATATTCCCAAGGACGCAGTAGTTATGCAGTGGGGCTACGAGGGTGAACAGCACTTTGACCGCAACATGGCACTCTTGAAGAGCCACGGTCTTAAGTTCTATGTTTGTCCCGGTACCTCTATGTGGGGCAGCCTTGTGGGTCGTATGAACAACGCTATCCTCAACATCACTCAGGCGGCAGAGTCCGCAAACTACTACGGAGCAGAGGGCTTCCTTCTCACCGAATGGGGTGACGACGGACATCCCCAGTTCCCCGCAATTACATATCTTCCTCTCTGTGTGGGCGGGTATGCTTCCTGGAACTGCGGCGACCACGCAACAGAGGTAAACTATCAGGAGAGAAGAGAGCTTCTTACCACAGTAAAGAAATATCTTGATAAATTCATCTATAACTGCACAGGCGAAAAATCCCTTGGTGACGTAGTTTACCGTATGGGTAACGCTTACATACTTGAGGAGCTTATGTTCAACGGAACACAGCTCGTTCAGTGTATCACCCGCCGTTACGAGCTTACTCCCGAGCGACTTGAGGGCTTTGAGCGTATAGCCAAGTTCGGTCGTGAGATGAGAGCCGAGCTTGACGAGGTCAAGGCTGATGCAGTCATGCTTGAGGAATGTAAAGCAAACTGCGATATCCTTATCCTCTGCTGCGATCTGCTCTTAGGCAGAGCCACAAAGGAGGATCATGACCGTGTAATGGGTGAGTTCCACCGCCTCTGGGAGGTCAAGAACCACTCTGTAGGTCAGGATATCTTTGCCGATATTGTCGGTAGCTGGGTGAAGTAATGCATATCCCGTCCTGTACCTCCTCCGAGGTGGATATCCTCACCTTTGAGGATGCTATGCAGCGCCGTGACGACAGCTCCGTCTATGACAGAGACCGTTGGCTGTATATACCCGACTTTTACTCCGAGTACCGATATATCTTAGGCACTGCGGGCAAAAAGCCTCTTATCACCATAGGCATCAACCCCTCTACCGCAGAGCCGGATAACCTTGACAACACCCTTAAGTCTGTTGAGCGTATAGCTCTGGGCAACGGCTTTGATTCCTTTATTATGTTTAATGTCTATGCCCAGAGAGCCACCAACCCCGACCATATGGACAGGGAACTCAACGAGGCTCTCCACGAGGAGAATATGAAGGCCTTTCGCTGGGTGCTTCAGCATAGCGGTGATGCCCCCGCCGTCTGGGCGGCATGGGGTGCTATAGTGGAAAAGCGTGATTATCTTAAGCTCTGCCTTCGTGATATGGTAAGTGAGGGTCAGCACTTTGGTGCCGTATGGTATAAGGCAGGCAGGGTCTCGGTGAAGGGTCATCCCCACCATCCCCTCTATCTCAAGAAGGACTCACCCCTTGAGCCCTTTGATATGGAAGGATATCTTAACATAATATAAAACCCAAAAAGCCACGGAAACGTGGCTTTCAGTTTGATGACAAAGTCATCAAACTGACCAGAGGCTGAGAAACGAAGTGGATATTTTGTGAAATCCTTTTCGTCGGCGTACTAAGTACGACAGAGAAGGATTTCGCA
>JAZNKU010000076.1:0-8573 GCA_045578685.1 Eubacteriales bacterium | reverse complement strand
AGCTGTACTATTATTTCAAGGTGCACCGTTGGGAGGAGCTGCCCCGTGCTATCGATATCCGTGACACCCACCGCGGTGCTCCTCTTTTTACAAGTAAGTTTCTGCTTGATAACTGTACTCAGTCCTATCAGCTCTTCTCGGTGGCATCAGTTGAGGATTTTCGCCTGATGGAGGCTGTAAACAAAGCTTTTGATGATCTGAAAAATTCTAAAGACGAAAACTATTCTACGGCTTATCCCATAAATAAGACCTATACTCTTATCGTTTCACAGGGTTACTTCAGACTTGTTAACGCCAAGGGCGAGATAATTGAAAGGATCTCTGTAGGCAGCTTCTCTTACAGACCGAGAGATGGGTTTGATAGGTTTAAGAAGGTAATTGGTAACAAATCTTAATTTTTTCAAAAAGCTATTGACTTTTACCTTAGGTAAAAAAGTATAATTCCGTCATCAAGGAGGTGTTTTTTATGAAAATTAAAAACGTTTGCGAAGCTACCGAACTTTCTGACAGAACTATACGCTATTACATTGAAGAAGAGCTTATCTCTCCGTCCTATACCGAAAATTATCTCGGAAGAAGGACCTATGATTTTTGTGAGAAATTCGGACGGATCATATAAAAATGTGCGGCAGGAGCGGAAATACTATTACAGCTATGCAGGTAACTCCAGCTGTTATGAATATACCGTTTATGTTGAATTTCCCTGCGACTATGATAAATTGGATGAAGAGAAAAGCCGTGTTGCCGAGTTGTTTGAGGATTCATGCAACAATGAAGCATATAATTATAACTTCACAACAGTGAAAAAGGGCAGCTATAACTGTCTGATATTATATAACGGTGACGAACCGTTCAAGGAAGCAACCGATAATTATTACTATCTTATATTCGCTTATAATGATAATGACAAAACGGTAAGATATATACATTCTTTTGGTTACGACATCCACGGTGACATAGTAAATCAGCCATATTATCTGCAGTTTGATTGGTGAATATAATACTATAACAGGAAGGTTTTTATGAAATATCGTATTGAAAATCAGCTTGATATATTTGAGTTTCACGATGCTGAAATGTCATTTATAAGCTTTGAGAACAACCGTCTCGCAGTTACAGCAAAGCATCTGAACATACATAAAAATACCGAGAATAACCCTTGTGATTTTGATATGGAGATCGATTCCGCGATAATATCCTTTGACGGATTTGAGGTATGTTCTCTTGAGCCTATGAGAGCTTACGAGATCGATGATGAAGGAAACTATTACACCAACGAGAAACAAATAATATACAAGGGCAAAGAAGCAAAGGACCGTTTTTTAACCGCTTTGAAAAACTGGATCGGAATAAACTGTATTGATATACGTGAAGAAAACAACAAAAAAATCATCGAATTCAGCGTCTCTTCTCCCGATGCGTTCATTTCCAAGATTTCATTTGATAAGGCTACTTTCGAATGGGATGAATATTGCCGAAAGGCTTGGTATGAGCTGCACAGACAGTATCACGAAATAATAGCACTGCAAACTCCCGAAGGCGATATAAAAACCGATATGCATATCGTATACCACGAGGAAGACATGTATTATAACGGTGAGCTTGAAGCCGCGCCGATCATTAACATTGGTGTCACATATAAGGGCAAAGAGATCCGGGCACACGGCAAGGATCATTTATTGGCAAAGGTTATTGCCGATATTCAAAAACAGCTTCCCGAGGACGTTTTGATAAAATGCTGCCTAACCTGCCGCCACGGAAATATGTGTCCTTTTAGCAATTATGCCGAAGAGATCTTTTGTACCAAGGACCTTGTTATAAGTTCAAAAAACGACGTATGTGGTCTGTTCGGCGATTCATATCCGGAGCATCTCGTTATGAAATATACGGATGCATGTCAAGATTATAAGCCTCAGTCAAATGAGCATTACACTTATAACGATTACTTGTATTGTTTTGATAATGAATAACACAACACCCGATAGGTTCGATCCTATCGGGTGTTTGTCATATTGTTTCATCAAACAGTCAAGGACAAGAAGTCTGCGTTGGCAGTAGTGAGATCACATTGTCAGCTCATACCTACTCATAACAAGCTCTACGATCTCGGCTGTTCTGACACGCATACCAATTTTAGATATAACACCTCGTACCGTATCCTCGGTGATCACGGGAATATACTCACGGTATTCGGGATAGGTGTCTATAAGCTCGCGGAACAGTGTTATGAGCATATCGCTTGATTTGGGCTTTGAGGGATATCCGCGGGAAATGAGTGCCATATTGTTATCATAGTTAGGCGCAAGACCTATAAGCTCACCTGTTGCTGTGTCTCTCAAAAGTCCGAAATTGTTGGTATGACGGTCGGGGTTAGCTACCACGGTATCCATAAATACGAGCTTTATATAGTCGGGTATCGCTTCGGGACAAAGCTTTTTCAACGCCTCTATCACATCGGTATAGTCCTCGTTGTCCCCCATAAATGCGGATGCAGGCTCAAAATTCACCGTCGCCGCATCTGTAAAGTCAAGCGTCCTGATACACTTGTCGCCACGTTCGTACGTCGCCATATTCATATTGAGAGCTTTTCCCAGCTCATAAACGAACAGCTCAGAAAACGCCTCATCGTGGTTAGCTTTTTTATACATCCACCACTTGCCCTTTTTCAGCTTCCAGCACTTCTCAAAGCTTCCCACATTGGTAAGCTCGGGAGTTCTGGAACGCTTGCTGTTTGCCGCACGGTTGAAGCTGTCGTAGGTTCCCTTAAGCGCAAGGTTTGAAAAATAATCGTCTGTAAACCTGACATCCTCATATTTAAGCTCAGAGCCTTCTTCTCTTATCCAATAATTATCGGTTACGGTAGCTCCGTTCACATGGATAACTGTGGATATATCATCCTTTTCGGTAAGACGCAACGCCTTCTTTAACAGTCTGGAATTGGCTCTGTGGCTGTCGATAGCTCTGGATTCGAGCCACATATCTGCATTGCTTATTCTTCTGAGGAAAAGCGGAAGCAATGCTTCGTTTTTCACGGTAAGAGTATTATCATTCCATACGGCAACAAGGCTATTGCCGCTTAAAACTTCATAATTCATTTCATTGCCTCCTTTTCTTGGTTATGTAAACAGTATATCACAAGTATATTTTACAGTCAATGAAATTTTGTACTTTATTCTATTTAACACAAATCCCCTGCCGAATATTCGGCAGGGGATTTCGTTTGATTGATTATTTGAGATCGGTAAAGGATATGGCGGGCATACCGTACGCGTTACAGAGAGTGACCTCTGCACCGTAGAAGTAGCCGACGTTAGCATTATATCTGACACCCAGCAGTTCAAAGGAGCCTGCATCAATGGTAATGGTATCCGTACCTGTGATTATCATACCCTGATGCTGGATCCATGTAGGAGTACCGTTGTAATTAACAAGGATATCAATACCCTTAACATTACCTGAACGGTCGTGGGTGGTAAGTCCGTCGCCTGCATAGTCCATCTTGATATATGCCTTGCTTGTGCCTTCGTAAATAACCTCGCGAAGCAGCGGTCCCTGAACGTTGTTGAGGTCTCCTATACCATACTTTCTTGCAGCCACTATCTCGGCGAGACGGATAGCCTGATGATGCTTGATATAAGGATGAACGTTGTTAAACCAGGTCATATCTCTGAAGAGGTCGGAGGTGGAAACTACGTAGCAGTCATCCAGCATTGTAGGAACTATACCCAGCTCGCCCTTAACAGCACTTACGTCAAGGAATGCAGGACCTGAAGATGCGTACTGTGTGGGGAACTCCATCATATAAACGCTGAAGTCATCGTTACCAAAGTTAGCACGGAAGTACTCCATAAGCTCGGTAAACATATCGCTGAAGCTGTAGTAATCCTTACCGAAGGTCAGCTTTGAGTTATACCAGTCAGACTCGCCCTGATACCAGAGAATACCGGCACAGGAGAAGTTCTTTAAGGGATTGATCATCTGGTTATAGACAAATCTGGTCTTCATTGCGGGGTTGATAAGACCGTTATAACCAAAGTAATAAGTACCGGTTGCCTCATCGTAGATCTCGTGACCCCACTTTTCTGCTAACTCATTTGGAGCAAAGCAAGCTATGGGAAGTCCTGTTGCGTCTATCTCGATAACACCAACGGGAACCTCACTCTTGTTAGTCATATTGTATGCAAAGAGGTAACCCAAGGCTGAGAATACCTCCTTACCCATCTCCTCACGGAAGAGATAGTATATATCGGAAGGCTGCTGATATTTACTGAGTGCCGCGCCTACGTCAGAGGGCTTCTGCCATACTCTGCCGTTGTATACGTCATTATAGAGTGTGGGGGTACCCTGTGCCATACTGCCCGTTGCACTCTGATAATCGTAGCTTGAAATACGGAAGAAACGCATATCGCGGTTATCGTCAAAGTCGTAAGCAAGCTCGTTTCCTCTGCCGTTAAGGGTGAGGTCAAAGATCTGCTCGCCTAAGCTGTAAAGAACGTTTGACTGACCGATGATATAGTATACGTCACCGATAAGAACGTCCTTGATAACCGTCTCACCGTCAGCAGAGGTTATTGTCAGATCCTGAGGCTCGGTATTGTAATCGAATGTGTCGGGGAAGGTAACCTTCCAGTTACCCTCGGCATCAACGGGAGCGGACGTTCTCTTGCCGTCAAGCTCAACCACAACGTCGCCGCTGTTTGCATCGGCAAAGCCCCATACTGAGAGAGCTTCGTCGCGCTGAAGTATCATATTATCGGTAAAGGCACTTGATACCTTTACGTTTGTTGCGGTAGGCTCTGCTACCTCTATCTTGGGGATAGATCTTGTTTCCGTTTCACCGCAAAGTATGCAGGTCCTTGTTTCAACGCCTTCTGCTTCCTCGGTTGCGGGAGTTGTAACTACCCATTCGCCCCACTCGTGAGCGCACTTGGGAAGATCGTCCTCGGTAAGTTCTATAAGATAGAAGTTATAGGACTCGTCGTTATACTGTACCATGAAGCTCCAGCGTCCTGCACGGTCAAGTTCTACTGTAAGCAGTCCGTCAACGATATCAGCGCTCTTAAGATACTTGGATCCTTCTGCAGCCTTGATAGCGTTAGCAGTTGTATACTTGCCGGGTGCATATCTTACGATATAGAGATCGTCAAGATCGCCTATAGTTACCTTGTTACCGTCCTGTACGAAGGTAGGAACCTTCTTCTGTACATCATAGTGATGAATATGCTTATATCCGTTATTGTACTCTACGATAAGGGTTACAGTTCCCTCCTCGCGGTACTGGATCATATACTGCTCTGCGTCCTTGATGGCGGTCTTGTTGTTGAAGTTGCGAACTCCGCTTGCTGCCTTGATCTCTGCTACAGAGTTATACTTACCGTATGCAGTCCTTATGATCTTGATATCGGGAATGTTGGTAACCGTTACCTGAAGTCCGTTCTCGATGAATACGGGAACGTCAACGGTAAGCGTGGTATGTACCACATCAAAGCTGCCGTCATTGTATCTGATAAGTACCGTATAGTCTCCGGGGTTGGTAACGGTATAGCTGAAATCGTGAGTTGCAAAGTAGTTTGCAAGCTTGGTAGCGGAAGCCTGATACTTAAAGGCGGTAGAAGCCTTGATCTCGGCATAGCTGTTAAAGGTACCCTCAGCTATCCAGAGATCCTTATAGTTTTCGCCGAAGTCCTTGACCGTGAGCTTAACACCGTAGGACTCAGCGTAAGGAGTAATGTCATTTACATCTGTATAGAGGAAGTACTGACTGCCGTCGTTTGTTCTTACCCAGAAGGTGTAAGTGCCGACCCAGGGCAGATCGTAGGTGAATATACCGTCAGCGGTATATTTGTCAGCAGTTGCCGCATCGAGAGTTACGTTCTTCTCAGCAGCCTTGACCTCGGCACCAGTGGTATACGTACCGATAGCAAATCTTATTTCCTTGATATTATTGATATTATCAAGGGTTACCGTGTAGTTGTTTACACTTACAACAGAAGGGTCAGTTGAGAGCTTGGGGATCTCTCTTGTTTCGGTAGCTCCGCAGCCGCGACGGCATTCTCTTGTTTCAACGCCTGCTTCTGTCTCGGTTGCTTCCTTGGTTACGACCCAATCCTTCCATACGTGACCGAGAGCTGCAATAGCTTCGGTATATGTATCTCCACAGTTTGCACAGGTAAAGGTCTTTGTACCTTCATCCGTACAGGTGGGCGCAGCGGTAGTAGAGCCTGTGTCGTAGCTATGACCGATAGCGGGAATCGCTTCTGTGTAAGTGTCACCGCAGGAGCATGTGTAGGTTATAACACCGTCCTCGGTACAGGTCGCTTCTGTGATTACAGACTTGTAGCTATGAGTATGCTCAAGCTCTTCATAGATCGCATAGAGGGTAAGAGGCTCGGTTACGTCATATACCTCACCGGGAGTATAGCTCTTACCCGAACCGTCAGCCTCGGTATTCCAAGTGAATATAGTGTTTTCTGTTACAGGGATCGCGGCGGGACCGCTGTAGCATTCCTTATTCTTGCGAAGTGCACCGTTTTCGTCTGCGTATTCGGTGTAGTCACCTGCACTGAGAACAGTATAATCATTTCCGCCTGTGATATAGTTAAAGTCCTGAACGGTAATACCTGTACCGTTGTTCATATCGTATGTAATGATAGGGTCCCACGCGGCATAAACAAATATATTCTTACCGTAAGGAATACGATCGGTATCTACCATAAATACGCTGGACTTATATGCGTTCGGATAAACAACGTATTCGTATCCGTTGTTGGCTTCGTTATCGCCGTAGGTGGTATTGCCCTTACCGTCACCCGTCCAGAATTCGGGTACAGTCATATCAGCTGTATCCGTCTGGAGACGGTATCCCTCACGGGAAATACTTCTGATATCCTGAGGGAATTCAAACATGTCTGCAAATTTCAGAAGTCCGTAGGTAGTGGGACTCTTCTGATTCTGTACAGTCTTCCACTTTTCCCATTTACCGCCGTTGGCATTATAATATACGGCATAGTTGCCGCCTGTAGGATATTTACCGTCCTCGTCAGAGCGGATCCATACAGCCTTGAGAGTTATCTCTCCCGGAACTATATATTTCTTACCCTGAGTAAAGATATGTGTTCCTGCATTTCCCGATTCGCTCCAACCGATAAATGCCCAACCGTCATATTCGGGAGTTACGTCGGGGATCTCTATAACGTTGCCCGTTGCGCTGACGATGGGATCGGGTGCCTCTGCATCCAGTACGGGATCAAAGGATACCTTGACACCGTAATAATTGTTCTGATGACCGAGACGGTTGTATGCGTTCTGAATATCCTGCTTACAAGCATCGGGATCGTCAAGAACAGCCTTTGCGTTCGTAAGATAAATATTATCCTCGGGATAACCGTAAGCAACAGCTGTATTGTACTGAGCCTGAAGCGCGGATTTGTCTACCGGATCAAGGTCCTTGGTAAATGCCTTGATAAAGAAATTGCCCTCATTTTCATACCATACATAATTGGTATCCGATATTCTGAGCAGATAATGACTCTGTCCGGAGCGTGCCTTTGAATACTGTGTGTCCTCACTTGCAGCACGCGGTCTTTCAGCTGTCAGGGAGGTGTTTTCCAGCACTACCGTAAATCTCTGTCCGGGAGTAAGAACGACGTGATCATTAAGACGTATCGTTCTGTAGCCTTCACCCGAAACGTCCTCTGTAACTACAGAAACCAACCGTCCCTTATAGGGGTCGTTTACGGGATTGTCAAGGTATATCTTGACCGTCAGTCGTGATCTTTCATCCAAGGTATATACGCCAACCTGTTTAAGAAGCTCATTACCCTTTGCGTAGAAGGTATTTGCCGTAGTTATCGTATTGCCGAAAGATATAGCTCCGTTCAAGCCTAAGAACATAGAGCCTTCAGCCCAGGAGGGATCATAGGTGTAGTTGTTATCTACAACATCCGTGGATTCAAAGTCCATGACCCACGCGTGGTTAAGAGAAACATCATAGTAGGAAAGCCAGAAGTAACCTTCGTCACCCCAGTCTGTACCCCAGGAGTTCTTAACAAGCCATGCACCCGGACCGGGAGGTCTTTTAACAAATGCGGACTGAGGGATATTGTCATCCCAACCGACTACAAGAACCTCGTGGTTGAGCTGAGGAAACTGATCCTGATAGTGGGTAGTGTATTCTCCGAAACGGTAAGCTGTCTTTACCGAATAATAGGTAATTGCCAGACATCCGTATATCTGAAGATATGCCTTCATCGTAGCGATATTGTGACCGTCGAGATGAACGTTCGTTATCATATGCTGCTCGGATACGAAACGGTTTGTTTCGTTATAAGCATAGCCGTGATAAGGTCCGTCCCAATCGGGGTCGGGAGCATATTCTTCAATCTCAGGACCTGACCATCTTCCGAATGCTGCACCGGAAACGTAGTTGTTACCGCCGCAGTTGAGAAAATCGACCTGATTCTCACCGTCACCGTAATAAGGTAAGCTCTGGTCGGTGGTCAGACGGTTACCGTAATAGGAAAGTGCTCCGTCAGCCACGTCTGCGTTCTCTATGGGATAGTTGCGCAGAAGAA
>JAZNKU010000075.1:0-8183 GCA_045578685.1 Eubacteriales bacterium | reverse complement strand
AATTAATGAAGAAAATAGTGTCCTAAGGACACTATTTTCTTCCTTAATTCTGCATTTTAAACATCTGCTTCGGCAGATGTTTCTATAACATCCGCAGTTACCGCGCTCTGTCTGAGGCGGTTTATCTCGCCCTCAAGCCGTTCACAATACTCGGTCGCGGTGTCAAAAGCGGAGCGCATGGTCATAAGGGTCGCCGCCTGAGCACCGATGGCACTCTCAAGCACAAGCTGATAAACCATAGAACCGAAAACCGTCATTGCGGTCCTCGATATCACCGTATCACGGTCGGGTGCAAAGAGCAGACCTGTATCCTCCTCATCCTCGCCCTTTACGGCAAAAAGCTCGCTTCGGGAGGGCTTCTGGAGCATCATATTGACATACTTTTGATATACGACAAGAACCTTTGATATCTTGCCCTCACTTCTCCAGAGAGCTATATCGGAAAGAAGTGCTTCTGCCTCCTCATAGGAGGGAACATCTCCGAAAAGATATCCCTTTTCCACAGAGATACCCCTTTTGTTAAAGAAGCTCGCTGCCTTCTTGCCTACCGTAACGAGAATATAGCTGTCCATCCCGACCATAAGCTCGTAGGCGTAGTTGAGAAGCTCGGAGTTAAAGCTGCCGCACATTCCCTTGTTTGCCGCCATGACCACCACCAGAGTGGGTGCATCGGGATCTGCTGCGGCAAGTACGTTGACAAAGCTGGCTTCGTACTTGGAGTATATACTCTCACACTCTCTGCCGTAGGGAGAAAAGGCGGAATATATGGCATTGAGTTTTGAAAACTTGACGGTGGACACCGTCTTCATTGCTTTGGTCAGCTTACGGGTGGAACGGATTCCGCGAAGCTGTTTTTTAAGATTTTGAATTGCGGGCATTGTTATTCACCCACTTCGTAGTTCTTAAGTGCAGAACGCAGGGCGTCAAGAAGCTCGGCATCAGCCTTTGTTCCCGTTTTCAGCTTGGCTGTAAGCTCGGCGTGATCTGCCTCAAACAGGGCGAACAAGCCCTTTTCATAGTCGTCAATGCGGTCAAGGGGAACCTTTGCCGCAAAGCCCTCGGAGACCGCAAAGAGCAGAAGTGCCTGCTGCCAGTCATCAAGGGGCTGATATCTGCTCTGCTTAAGTGCCTCCATCAGTCTGGCACCCGAATCAAGGGTAGCACGGGTGGTTTCATCCACATCCGAGCCAAGCTGAGTAAAGTCGGCAAGCTCACGGTACTGAGCCAGATTGGTGCGGAGGCTCGAGGCTATCTGCTTCATAAGCTTGGTCTGGGCAGCTCCGCCTACACGGGATACCGACAGACCAACATTGATAGCGGGCCTCTGACCCTCGTGGAAGAGGTCGGCCTCAAGGAATATCTGACCGTCGGTAATGGATATTACATTGGTGGGGATATAAGCGGAGATATCACCTGCAAGGGTCTCGATGATGGGCAGAGCGGTTATAGAGCCGCCGCCAAGCTCGGGAGAGAGGTGAGCGCTTCGCTCAAGAAGTCTGGAATGAAGATAAAATATATCTCCGGGGTATGCTTCACGTCCTGAAGGACGGTGCAGAAGAAGTGAAAGCTCACGGTAAGCCACCGCGTGCTTGGAAAGATCGTCGTATATTATAAGCACATCTCTGCCCGAATACATAAAGTACTCTGCCATAGCCGTACCCGCAAAGGGAGCGATATACTGGGTTGCCGCAGAGCCCGAGGCGGGAGCCGCAACGATGGTGGTATACTCCATGGCACCGAACTTGGCAAGCTTATCCTTGATATCGGCGATAGTGGTATCCTTCTGACCTATGGCAACATAGATACAGACAACGCCCTTGCCCTTCTGGTTGATGATAGCATCAACGGCAATAGCACTCTTACCGGTCTGTCTGTCACCGATAATAAGCTCACGCTGACCCCGTCCGATAGGAACAAGGGCATCGATGGCCTTGATACCTGTATGCAGAGGCTTATCGACTGCCGCACGGTCAAGTATACCGGGCGCCTTACACTCGATAGGTCTTTTTTCGCTGTAGTAAATATAGCCCTCGCCGTCGATGGGGTTTCCTCTGGGGTCAACGACTCTGCCCAGAAGTCCTTCGCCCACGGGAACGGAGGCGATCCTGCCTACACGTCTTACCGGGCTTCCGCTGTCGATATGCTCGTATTCACCGAAGATAACACAGCCGATACGCTCGGGCTGGATATCAAGCACCATACCGCGCTCACCGCAATCGAACTCGACCACCTCGCCGTACATAATGTCGGCAAGACCGTCCATCCAGCAGATACCGTCGGATATCTGGATAACTCTGCCTAACTGATAGGTACGTATCTCGGGGGTATGGATCCTTGCTTCGCTTGCAAATGCGGCGTAGACCTCGCCGTAGTCGTCCTCGCTTGTTACGGGACTTTTTTTGACCTTTTCGTGATAATGGTATATCTCATCAAGCACCGTGCCGTCGTATACGGTATCACCGATTCGCAGACGCAGACCTCCTATGAGAGAGGGGTCCTGTTTTACCCACAGGGATATCTTGCCGTTGACAGCACCGACGAGCCGTGTTGCCGCTTCGTCAACCTTATTTACCAATGCCTCGTCAAGCTTATACGCAGAGGTGAGGGTAACATAAAGCACATCGTGACGGCGAAGATAGGACATATCACCCGGAGTGAGCTTTATCATGGAGAGGATCTTTTCGATCTGATCTGCTTCCTTTGCCCTCATAGCCGAAAGATAGGGCTCGCGGACAAAGACCTCTGCAACGGAGGTCCTGAGAGTTTCAAAGAATTTTTTTCTCGTTTTCTGAATCATCAGACGGCGCATTTCCTTACACTCGCGCTCACCGAAGGCGTGAATATCCGCAAGCTTATCGTCTGTCTGCTTTTTTGCCGCACGAAGCTCACAGGCATCCTCGGAAAGGTCAGGCTCAAAGGCAGGCTTGGTAAATACAGGGAGCTCTGTACCGTCAAGCTTCTCTGCCTCGTCAAGATCGCGCAGGATAGCCTGCCGGCGGTCTCTGAAGCCTCCGATGATCTTCTTGCCGAAGAACAGAAGGATAATAGCCGCAAGTATCAGAAAGTTTATTATTACAAATTGGATCTTCATAGCTTATCCCTTTACGATTCTGTCCGCAAGCATAACAGCCAGCTCCTCTGCGTGGGAGCTCAGCTTGGAAAGAATCTCCTTTTCCTCGGCTTCGGTGTTCCTGCGGGTCTCGTCTAATTTATGAAGTCTGACCTCCTTAGCCGCTTCAACGGCTTTTCGGCGGTCGGCTGCTACCTTTTCTACTCTTTCCTTGATGAGCTTCTTCTCGTTAGCCGCATACTCAGCCTTCTTTGCGGCAACGAGCCTTTCGTTTTCGGCAATAAGGCTCTCACACTCAGCCCTTTTAGCCTTAGCCGCCGTTATCTTTTCGCGGCGCTTGTCCATATTTTCAAGGACCGGCTTAAAGAGCAGATTGTTGAGTATGAGCATCGCAAGGATAAAGCAGATTATCGTCCATATTGTAACCGATATCTGTATTGACATTTTCCCTTAGATCTTGGCAACGAGCATAAACGCGATAAGAAGACCGTAAATGGTAAGAGCCTCCATAAGCGCCATAGCGATGATAAGGGTGGATCTGATATCCTTTGCGGAATCAGGCTGACGGGCGATTGCTTCCATAGCCGCCTTTGCGGTCTTGCCCTGACCGAGAGCGGGAGCGATTGTACTTACTGCGATGGCAAGAGCCGCAGCGATTGCGATAAGTCCTTTTGTCATTTTTATACTCCTTTTTTATTGTAAAACAATTTCTTCATTTCGTGTGAATTGTAAAACTGTACTGATGAGCGCAGTTTGGCAGGGGCACCTTGCCCCTCATTCAAGTTCGGTGACCTCATCAAGATAGATGGCGGTCAGCATCGAGAACACCAGAGCCTGCAAAGCACAGAAAAGAATCGAAAGCACCATCATTACCACAGGCACGCCTATGGGGAAGATATGATAGAGCTGCTCTGTTACCATCTCCTCGCCGAAAACGTTTCCGTAGATACGAAGAGCAAGGGATGCGGGCTTGATGAACTCGTCAAGCAGTATAAGAGGAAACATAAAGAACATGGGAGAAACAAAACGCTTGAAATAGTGCTTTGCACCCATCTTAAGTCCGGCATACTGCAAAAATACAAAGGTGGTGACGCCAAGACCCGCCGTTACCGAAAGAGATGCGGTAGGTGCTTTGACATAAGGGGTCAAGCCTACACCGGGAATCAGACCCGAATAGTTACAGAATATAATAAAGGTGAACAGAGTCGCAAGAAAAACGAAATATTTTCTTGCCTTTTCCTTACCCAAATTATCGGTAAAAAAGTTGTCGAGATATTCAACGCCCGTCTCGATCATATTCTGGAACACACCGGGACGCTCCTTTAAGTTAAGCTTAACTATAAGCGAGACGATTGCCATAAGTGCAAGAATTATCCACATAGTCACGACCTCGCCTGTAACGTCGAGAAATCCGAAAAGCTTTATAATTACTTCAGATTCATGTCCCATCCTTATCGTCCTCCTTCCTTTGGTCGTTTTGCTTTACCAATTTAGCCGTAAAATAAAACATAGGTAGGGTTATACCCAGACATCCGCCGATAAGAAGCCAGGTCCTGTCCCAGGGGGTATAGCCGCCCAGTGTAAAAATGATAACGAGATACCCTATCTGTATGGCGGAGCGGATGATCTGTCCGCCCGTAAACATATCCGGCTTGTTTTTTATAAGATATTTTGAAACGGCATAGTTAAGATATGCAACCGCCGCCCCGAGTATAAACGCAATAACGGCACCTATAATATTATTATCCGTAATATCACCTTCTTTACTAACTAATAATTATACTCTTAATTTTTCCGTTTTTCAATAGCTTATTAATAAAAAAGTAAAATGTATGTAATGCCGTCCTCCCTTTTTGGGGGTTCAGCAGCCGTAGTGCAGACATATACTGAAAAAGGCTTTCGCATACCCTGTGCAATCCCGCCGAAGGATTAGCGCCCCCTGTGCAATCACACCTAATGCATCTGTTCATTCCATGCAATCCCACCTAATGCATCTGTTCATCCCATGCAATCCCGAACGCTTATCACATACCGCTCATTACACCCCTTAAAAGTGCAACTCCCTGACAAACACATATGAACAGTTGTTCATATGAACAACTGTTCATATGTGTTATTAAAAGCGGGGCGGTTTTTTGTTGATAAACAGATTAACGGAAGAGTTCTGAGAGTAAACGGCAGCAAAAAGCCACCGCAATGTGGCACCCTACGTAAGGAAGGTGCCACAGTTATATTTGCTTTGCGGCGAGTGATATTGCTACGCAGTGATATTATGCTACGCATAGTGATATTGTCCTATGGACAGTTTTGTGGCGAATATAATATCACTTTTGCGTGAGCAAAAATATCACTATGCTGAAAGGCATAATAACACTGTGAGACCTGTCTCACAATATCACTCATTAATATTTATATTTGAGACGGTTTTCGTTTTAAAGTATGTAATCCGCTATGACACTTTCAACTGATAAAAGTGTTTTTCTTTATAAAAATGATGGGAGACAACTTCTTTTACGAAGTGTCTCCCATGCGGTGGCTTTGTTATTCAAATATTGTATATGCGATATTTTTGCCTTTCGGCAAAAGCGATATAACCTCACAATGCTCGGTTGCGATATATCTGCCAATGGCAGATGCGATATGATATAAATCCCCTCGCACACCGCAGGGCATATCGCGTCCAAGGACATATCGCTCCCCTCAGGGGAATATCGCAAATCCTTGTAGGGATTTATATCGCTGAAGCCGTCGCTTATGCGACGGCTTCACTCATACCATTCTGGTAAGTTTTTTCATTTCTTTTGCAAGGCGCTCGTTTGTACCCTTATAGGTAAAGCTGCCCTCGTTTGCAACGATCTGCTTGTTACCCATGACAAAGCCTCTCTTCTCAAAAGCAAGCTTATAGCCTGCGGGGAAGGTGAGGCTGTCGCAAAGACGCACACAAGGCAGATAAGCTTTATTAAGCTTTTGTGCCTCAAGTATCTCGCCCTTTTCAAAGAGCTCGTAGATCTTGGCGTTTACCTCGGGCAGGATGGCGGACATTGCGGTCATAGAGCCTGTACAGCCTGCAAGCAGGGAGGGAACGAGCATATCGTCTGTTCCGCAGAACACCGCAAAGTCGGGTCTGATCTCGTCCTTGATGTCAACAAGATGAGCTATACGCTTTAAGTTCTGGCAGGAATCCTTGATACCGATGATGTTCTCGCACTGGAGCAGTCTCTCATAGGTAGGAATAGAGATCTCGCCTGTAAACATAGGAATGTTATAAAGCATAATGTTGATGTCGGGAATACGCTTTGACAGTCTTACAAAGAACTCCTCTACCTCAAGCTGAGGGAGAGTAATATAGTAAGGCACGCACACAACGATACAGTCACAGCCGCAAGCCTCGGCATGGCGGGCATAAAGCTCTACCGTATCGAGATTGGTAGCACATGCGCCTGCTGCAATTCTCTTTCTTCCGTTGTTTACCCTTGCACATACCTCGATGAGCTTCATATTTTCTTCGGGGGACATATGCACGAACTCACCTGTGGTAGCACAGGGGAAGATTCCCGTAATGGGGCTCTTGCAGAGAAACTCAACCTCTGCCTCATATGCTTCCCAGTCTATTGTACCGTCATACTTAAAGGGGGTCATAAGTACGGCGTAGGGACCCTTGGGGATGAAGTATTTATCCATAAATGTTATCCTTTCGAAAATGCAAAATGCAAAATGCAAAATGCAAAATTAATGTTGAAAACCGCCGAAGCGGTTTTCTTCATTTAATTCCGAATTCCGCATTCCGAATTCCGAATTAGAGTTTTACTGTGTAACGCTCTGCAACCTCTTCGTCTATCTCAACGCCGAGACCGGGGATATCGGGAATATTTACATAGCCCTCTGAGTCGATCTGGAAGTGGTGCTTAACGAGGTTCTTTGAAAGCACGGTCTCCTGGCTGCAGTACTCAAGGAAGGGAGAGTTGGGGGTAGCTGCGATAAGCTGGAGGGATGCGGACATGAGGATACCTGTCTTGAAGGCGTGGGGGATCATGGGAATACCCTTGAGCATAGCCATATCCATAACCTTCTTAGCTACGGTGATACCGCCGCAACGGCTCATATCGGGCTGAATGATGTCGATGTTACAGCCGTTGATAAGCTCGTTGAACTCGTACATCGTGCCAAGCTCCTCACCTGCGGAAATGTTCACACAGGAAACGTCCTTGGTCAGTCTCTTATAGAAATCAACCGCGTCGGGAAGGAAGGGCTCCTCTACCCAATGAACGTCATATTCGCTGAACTTGTTACAGAGTCTTACCGCCTGCTTATACTCGGTCCATCTCATACCGATGTCTATCATAAGCTTAGCCTTGTCGCCCATATGCTTACGGCAGAGGCGGACAAGCTCAAGGTCTTTATCGTCATCTCTGCCAAGAGCGCCCCAGCCCCACTTGATACCTGTGAAGCCCATAGGAAGATAGGTCTCGCAGATCTTTGCGATCTCCTCTTCGGTTTCGGGCATAAGGATGGAGCAGTATGCCTTGATCTTGTTACGGAAAGCACCGCCGATAAGCTTGTGAACCGGCTTACCAAGTGCCTTACCGATAATATCCCAGATAGCGATGTCGATACCGGACATGGCGTGGATAGCGGCAGAACGTCTGCCGTAATAGTAGCTGTAGTTATACATCTTCTGCCAGATGACCTCTACATCAAAGGGATCCATGCCTACAACAGCATCGCGAAGACCGCGGCACACCTCGTGTGATGCGGGGGACTCTACGATAGCCTTCATGATATAGGGAGAGGAGTCAATCTCACCGATACCCTGAATACCTGTGTCTGTGGTAACTCTTACAACGGCGGTATCCTGGCTACCGTCGCCAATCATCTTTATCTCGGGCTGCTTAACAACCAGAACTTCTACATCTGTAATAATCATTTGAAACTTAATACCGCCTTTATAATATTATTTCTGCGATTTTCGATATCGTCTATCGCTTGGTTTATATCTTCAATTCTGTACTCTGCGCTCACCATAGCCTTGAGGTTAAACTTGCCCTCAGAGGTCCACTTGAGCATAGGCTCCCAAGCCTTGGGGGAACTGCAGGCACCGAATATTGATAACTGT
>JAZNKU010000074.1:0-10917 GCA_045578685.1 Eubacteriales bacterium | reverse complement strand
GTCTATAGCCTTGCCGAGCTCCTCGCGGCAGAGGATCATACCGCCTCTGGGACCGCGAAGGGTCTTGTGGGTGGTGGTGGTAACGATATCCGCATACTCACAGGGGTTGGGATGAACGCCTGCCGCAACAAGACCTGCAATATGAGCCATATCTACCATAAAGTATGCATTTACCTTCTTGGCTATTTCGGAAATGCGCTTGAAATCTATGATTCTGGGATATGCAGACGCGCCTGCAACTATGAGCTTGGGCTGACACTCAAGTGCCTTTGCCTCAAGTGCGTCATAATCTATCTTCTGATCCTCGTCTGCAACACCGTAGGGAACGAAGTTATAGTACTTACCCGAAAGGTTTACGGGGCTGCCGTGGGTAAGGTGACCGCCGTGAGCCAGGTTCATACCGAGGATGGTGTCACCGGGATTGCAGAGTGCAAAATAAACCGCAAGGTTTGCCTGTGCACCGCTGTGAGGCTGAACATTGGCGTGCTCTGCTCCAAAAAGCTTCTTTGCACGCTCACGTGCGATATTCTCGGTTACGTCAACACATTCGCAACCGCCGTAATATCTCTTTGACGGATAACCCTCTGCATATTTATTGGTAAGGGTGGTGCCGAGAGCCGCAAGAACAGCAGGAGAAACCACGTTCTCGGATGCGATAAGCTCAATACCCCTCTGAGCTCTGTCATATTCTGCCTTGATCGAATCTGCCACCTCGGGGTCAAAGGAGGCAATAAAGTCCATGTTTTCCTTGATCATTGTTATTTATCTCCCATTGCAAATATTTTTCTATCTTACATTATATATTAAAGTTTCGTATTAATCAAGCACTTATATAAAAAATTCAGTTTTCTTTCTACAATAAAATACGGGAAAACAGCTTTTGCCTTATTTCCGCGGGATTTTGGATACGGTCATAACAAAAACGCCGATTTCCCACTCAAAAGATATGTTATCTGCCATCCCGAAGCCGACAGGGTTTTAAGCGAAATGTTCTTATAATAAAATCAAAAACAAAGGACAGGTAAAAAGCAATGGATAACAAATTAAAGACCACCAAAGACCGCTTTGTACAAAAGCTCAAAGAGTTTTTCTCCCTCTATATAACGGCAGACAGGACTATGCCGAGGGAGGATATCTACCGACGGCTGAGCTTTGCCGCCAAGGGGATCAGCCTGGGATTGATAGCGTTTTTTCTGGGCAGGACCGAGATATTCTTTTCCGCTGCTCCCTTCGGAGCGGCTCTGCTTGCGGCGGCGGGAAAATACACACCGTTTATCTACATAGGACTTATAACGAGCTCCCTCTTTTCGGTGGGTATGGCTATCCCCTTCTTTCTTATGTACAGCATGGGCATATTGCTTCGCTTTATCATCTCCTACTGCCTGCTTGAAAAGAAGAAAAGCCCTCTCTTTGCAGAGCCTGCGGCATATCGGGCATTATCGTCTGCGGTGATGATGTTTATGATGGGAGTTTACAGATGTATAGCAGGCGGTTTTCTGTGGTATGATCTCTTCGGCACCCTTGTGGGGATGCTCACCTCCCCCGCACTCACCCTTCTTTATTTCGGTGTATTTGAAAAAAGGCACCGCTTTACCTCCTATCACGATATAGGTATGGCGGCTCTTACGGCAAGCTGTGTGTTTTCGGTAAGAGAGGTAAGTTTACTGGGATTTTCGGTATCGGCGGTAATTGCCTTCGGGATCGCACTCTACATATCAAAGGAATGCGGTATGCTCCGCGGGGGAGTTGCGGGCCTTATATCGGGACTGGCACATAATGTTTTCTACGCTCCCCTCTTTTCGGTAGCGGGGCTTATCTCGGGCCTCTTCTGGAAAACAGGGACCCTTGCGGCAACGGGTGCTGCCCTTCTCTGCGGAATAGTATACGGAGTATATATGGACGGATTTTCTTCCCTTCAGGCTCTTGCCCCGGATCTGCTTGCGGGTTCGCTTATATTTACGCTTCTTGCAAGGCTTAACATACTTCCCCGACCTACACTTTATTCGGGAGGCGGAACTCTCCCCGACAACTATGCCGACCGCATCGCCGTAGCCCGAAAAAAGGAGGAGGGCTCTACCTTGCGGTTCAAGACTATGGCATCCGCCTTTACCTCTCTCTCAAGAACCTTTTACGATCTGTCAAACGCACAGAAGCGGCCCGAATTTTCGGTAGTCAGAGACAGGTGCAGGAGCTGCTTTGAGACCTATTGCAAGGGATGTGCCCGAAGGGTCATCTGCTGGGATACACAGTATGAGGATACGGCCGAGGTGCTGACCGATATCTCTACGGGGATATACTCGGGGGACGTGGCATCAAAGGACCGCATCCCCGAATACCTTGCAAAGAGATGCTCTCATATAGACGAGATAATCTCGGATATCAACAAAAGCTACGCAAGGATACTTGAGGATGCAATGAAAAACGATAAGGCAGAGATATTTGCCATAGATTATGCGGCTATGTCGGCACTTTTGGAGGATGCGATAAAGGAAAATTCCAAGGAATACGAGGTGGACGAAAGGCTTACCGCCAAGCTCAAGGGCTCTGCAAGATATCTAAATTTCACCTCATCCTCCATGGCAGTCTACGGAAAACGCCGAAAGCAGATAATAGCCGGAGGAGTTGACCTCGCAAGAGTGAAGTTAGGTGTGGATGATATCCGCCGTTCCTTTGAAAGAGTGGCGGGAGTTCCTCTGAGTGCTCCCGATTTCTCGGTAGAAAAAGGATATATAACCATGACCATGCAGTCTGCCCGCATTATTTCGGCAGAATACGCAAAAGCCACCGGTCAAAAGGAAAGCGAGGTCATAAACGGAGATTCGATATCCTTCTTTGAAAACGGAGAGGATTATTTCTACGGTCTTTTGGGCGACGGAATGGGAAGCGGCAGGGAAGCCGCCCTTACCTCTCGGTTAGCTACGGTCTATCTTGACCGTATGCTCCGCTCCGGCAATAAAAAAGAACAGTCCATAAAGATGCTCAATTCATTTTTAAGACAGAAAAATCAGGAGAGCTTCACCACCATAGATCTTTTAGAGATAGATCTGCTTTCAGGTAACGCTTCCTTTCTTAAAAGCGGGGCGGCACCCTCCTATGTAATAAGGGGTACAAGCCTGTTTAAAATATCCTCCAACACCATGCCCGTCGGTATAACAAAGGAATTGTATGCCGAGGAGGTGAACTTTAAGCTTGAGCCCGAGGATATGATAGTTATGGTAAGCGACGGCATATCCGAATCCTTTGAGGACGGGCTCTGGCTTGCGGATCTTCTTACCCACGGCATAAAGCCGAATACAGATCTTGAGGACATCTGCGATATGATACTGGAGGAGGCAAAGCGAAGAAATGACGAAAGAGACGATATGACGGTGGGGGTAATAAAAATTCGGAATGCGGAATGCAGAATGCGGAATTAAAGGTAAAAACGGTTGCTTGGAAGCAACCGTTTAATTTTATTATAATAAAACTTCTTTTCCTGTTTCAGCGGATTCGTAGATTGCGTTGAGTATCTTTATCATATCAACGCCCTGCTGGGGAACAAAGATAGGCTCGGCACCGTTAAGCACCACATCCGCAAAGTGGCGGATAGCCACACAGTGACCGTATTCGCCGCGAGGTCTGGGATGCTCGTCATAAGCAGCTCCGTATTTTTCGCCGTGAACGGACAGCTCGTCGTTTTCTATCCTGATACCTGCCTTGGTACCGCGAAGCTCAACAAATCTTGTGTCTTTTTCAATATTGGTTGCCCAGCTGAAATCTATATGCAGGCAGGCTCCGTTATTGAACTTAATAAAGCCCATTGCCAGATCTTCTACGTCGAAAAGACCGCCCTTCTCGTTCTTACCCGCTATTTCACGGAAGGTAGAGCCGGACACAGAAACGGGCTTGGGGTTTCCCATAAGGAAGATGGCAAGGTCTATCATATGAACACCGAGATCTATAAGAGGACCGCCGCCCGACTTTGACTTATCTGCAAACCAAGAGCCGTCACCCGGAACACCGCGTCGGCGTATCCATCCGCATCTGCCCGCATAGAATCTGCCGTATTCGTCGTTGGCAATAGCCTTTCTTGCATAGATAGCCGCAGGAGTGAAACGGTTGTTACGCATAGCCATAAGGACCTTACCGTTTTTCTCGGAGGATTCCTTCATTGCTTCAACCTCGGCTACGGTCATAGCATCAGGTTTTTCGGTAAGCACGTGCTTGCCGGCATTCAGTGCCGCGATAGCAATAGGTGCGTGGAGGTAGTTGGGTGTACAGATATCCACAGCCTCAATATCGGGACAGTTGACTATATCCATATAATCCTCGGTCGTCCAAGCATCAGCACAGCTCTTATATTTTGATTTTATCAGTTCCATACGCTCAGGCTTGATATCGCATACCGCAACGATCTCTATATCGTCTATATTATCATAGTTTGAAGCGTGAGCGCCGCAAGCGATACCGCCGCAGCCTATTATTGCCATTCTCAGTTTTTTTGACATATCTTTCACCTTATTTCATCATTTCGTCTATAGTATAAAGTCTTTCTATAACTCCCTCAACCGTAGCTGTACCCGTAGTACCTAACTGCTGGATGGTAATAGAGGATACACAGCAGGCAACTGCCGCCGCCTCTGCGGGAGTAAGTCCGAGAGCCAGTGAAAGCACGATGCCCGCATTGGAGGCATCACCCGCACCGGTTACGTCTATCTCACCCTCTACGGGATAGGTGGGAACGTGGCTTATCTCATCCTCAAAGACCTTAATGCCGTCCTTGTTACAGGTGATAAAGATGGAGTGTCCCACATCCTCCTTCATTTCCATACCGCCGCGAAGCACATCCTCCATACATTCAGGATCGCCCTCTGCACCGCAGTATTTCATAAGCTCGTAGTTATTGCACTTGATGTACATTCCCTTATACTCACGGGCAAAGGCGCGGGAGTCCACAAGGAAGGGCTTGTCATATTTTTTGGCAAACTCATTTATCTTTGTGCGTAAGATATCGCCTACAACACCCGAGTTTCTCTCAAAGAACTGGTCGGAGACGATGATGCCGTCAGCTTCTTTTACCGCTTCTTCAAAGTTACGTCCAAGCTCCTCAAACATAGATTCGCTTGTGATAGAACGGTTACGGAAATCAAGTCGGGTGTCCTCACGGTACTCACCGTCAGACTGCTTACGCATATTCTTAAGATAAGTAGCGGTGGTGATCTCCTCACTTACCATGATATAACGGGTGTCAGCACCGATCTGCTTTAAGCACTTGAGCAGGTCATAGCCCTCACCGTCGTCACCCACGATACCTACGCAGATGACCTCGGCTCCCAAGGCACGGAGGTTGTTGGTGATGGTGCCTGCAGCACCTGCAGCCATTTTCTTGCCGTATATCTGCCACGCCGCAACTCCCGTTTCAAGAGAAACGTCGTCCTCTGCGGGATCCGAATATACATACTTGTCAAGGCAGTAATCGCCTAAAACAAGGATCTTTTTTTCTTTTATGTGACCGAGACGGTCGATTATTTTGTTAATATCCATATCAGTTATCCATATCCAATACTAATTTTGCCAAAGCGGGAACCGTTCTCTGATGCTCGCCGCGGATATAGAAGCTCTGTCCACCGTCGGCAACAGTTCTTGCAAGAATGGTCTTCCAGGGTCTGAAATAGTAACGGGGGTCGCTCTTGGGAGGAGCAGAGGAATGATCCGCATCCTCGTCTATTTCAAGCAGGTCGAACACCGCCGTGGTAAAGTCGGTGATCTTTTCGCCCTTCTGATGAGCTACATTACGAGCCATAGCTAAAGCCTTCAAATACACCTCGGGGCCTGCCACCGCAGAGCCGAAGTTGAGGAACGCGCCCTTTTCGAGCTTTGTTACGCTCTGTGCATAGATAAGAAAATCATTATAGGAGCAGATACCCATAGCCGCGCCGTCGCAGTTGGGATGCTCGTGGATGATATCGTTGCCGATACCGATATGTACGGTACAGGGTACGCCTAAGTGATAGCCCATAGCAAGAACGCTCTGTTCACGGTATGGGAAGTTGTTTTCCCAGATATAGCGGCCTATCGCCTCGCCCCAACCGAGGTTATCCTTAGCACCCTCTTTGATGATATCGTTGATGATGCCCGTCTCCTGCCAGAGACCGAACTGACCCTCGGAGATATACTTTGCAACGCTCTCGCAGGTGTGACCGATCATAGCGAACTCAAAATCGTGGATAGAGCCTGCTCCGTTGGTGGCAAAGTGGGTAACGAGCCCCTTCTTCATAAGCTCTATCATATAGCCTGCGTTACCTGTACGGATAACGTGGGCACCGTACATCATAAGCACGGTGGCATCGTATTTTCTTCTTGCCTCCCAGACAGCCTTTGCGATGGTGGGAAGGTTTTTGTTTTCAAAATCGGGAGTATGGGTAGCGGGATCCTTGTAGACCTCACTCAGATCCACATCGTGTATTCTTTCGTTTAAGGGAAGTATATTGAGCTTACTTCTGTCAAATTTTTCAAAGGGCATTTTTACACCTCACGGGTTATATAGTCGATAAGTCTATTGTAGTCTGCAAAGTCGGGGATTATCATGGAAGCACCCGCAGAGAGAAGTCTGTTACGCTTCCACTCATTGATGCCGCATCTTCTGTCCTCGTCGGTGGCAACGCCTACGGTATAGCCGCCGATATTTGCTACAAGCTCAATCTCAACGTAACCGTCGCCAAAGGAGATAAGCTCCTCGGGCTTGATTCCTCCGTCCTTGATAAGAGAGTTGATGACCATTTCTTTAGAGCAGTCGGTCATATAGTCGTGTGCGCCGTAGATATGTCCGTCAAATACCTTGTCAAGACCTAAGAGCTCTGCTTCGTAGAGAACGTCCTTTTCATCGGTGCCGCTTGCAAGGTAGCACTTGATTCCCTTTTCCTTTAAGGCATATACAAAGTCGGTACAGCCGGGAACGATAAGCTCCTCGGGCTTGACGGTACCGTTCACAAGACCCTCCTTGCGTTCCTTGATATGTATCTCAAGTCTTCTTAAATATTCGTGCTTATATTCAACGGGGTCAACATGTGCTCCCCCTCTCTTAACTACCTCCTCGTCAAGACGCATACACTGGAATATGGTCTGCTTACCCGTAAGAGTGTCTACAAAATCGCGGACGATCTCGGTGATCTCCTCCTCGGTCTCGTCCTTGGCAACAGCCATAAGCACCTCGATAAAGTAGGGGATCATAATATCCTGCCAGCCGCTGCGGATAAGGCTTACCGTACCGTCGAAGTCAAAAAGTGCGGTCTTGAAAGCAGGGGACTTGAGAGGCTTTTTGATCTCCATATCCCACATATCACGAAGCTCGTTACGGATAGCTACTACAAGAGCGTGAACATAGAGCATATGCATATCCTCGAGCATCTCCATACTGTCGGTGGGAGCGATAACGTAATAGTCACAGAAGCCCTTAAGCTTACCGCCGTCACGTCCGAGGAAGCCTATAGTGGTAACGCCCATCTGCTGAGCCTTCTCTGCCGCTCTTACTACATTGGGAGAGTTACCGCTGCCCGAGAACATAAGGAGAACATCCCCCTCCTTAGCCTTGGTCTCAAGCATTATCTCGAAGATCTCGTCATAGCTGAAATCGTTTGCAAGACAGGTAACAACCGCAGTAGAGTCGGCAAGACACTCTGCCTTAAAGCCCACGCGGTCGTATACTCTGCACCCCTTTGCAAGGTCGTTGCAGATATGGGAGGCAGTTGCCGCAGAGCCACCGTTGCCTGCGGTGAAGATCTTAGCTCCGGTCTTTTTTGTGTCGATTATTACCTTAGCTATCTCTGAAAGTGCCGCAAAATCAGTCTTTAATACAGATTCGGTGCATTCCTTGGTATAGCATTCAAGGGTATTCTTCATTCTTTCGGTCATCATAATCCTCTCCTAAACGGGCAAAATATTCAAAACAATTATATAGAACGTCAAAACAAATGTCAAGCATTATAATAATATATATTAAAATAATATTGACAATTATCGACAATATAGAATATACTATATTTAATATGATTTTCAGAGGTGCGAAGTGAAGCGATTAGTTGCCGTTTTATGTATATTTTCAATCTTGACAGTTTTTGTCGGATGTAAAACAGAAATAAAGGAAGAACCGCCCTGCAACCATTCTTACGGTGAATGGCAGGTTACCGTAAAAAGTCCCGACGGACTGATATACAACGAGGAAAGAAGCTGTATCTACTGCGGCAACAAAGAGGTCAAGACCACAAATCTGCTGGACAGCGTTCCGCCCGAATGGATAGAGGTGTTTGACAAGCTCGTCTCTGTCAAGGATAATCCCGTTGCAGACATATTCTACATGGATTACGCCACACCCGAGGACAGAGCCAACCGTAACGGTACTCCTACGGCGTATACCGGCAAGCTCGTATACGACAATGTAAGCTACTGGAGCACCATGGACAGCATCGCACCGATAATACCCGAGATCTTCACGGCATACGCCACCCCCGAGACTCCCATAGCTCTTGAACTTATAAAGACCTATATAGGAGAGGGTGATGTGGACTCCCGACAGATAACCGCCCTTGAAGAAAAGTACGGCAAGGAAACACTCACCGAGATATACCTCAATACCCTTCGCTTTTCTGATAAGCTCTACGGTATCAACGCCGCAGCCTCAGGTTATTTTGCCAAGAACCTGAGCGAGCTTGATACGGCGGATGTGGTAATGCTCTGTGCCATGATCAACTCGGATGACCCCCGTGTCGATCCCGAGGGCAACAAGGCTGCCTATGAGGCGATCCTCAATTCCCTTAAGGATAAGGGCAGGATAACCGAAGAGGAATATAACGCCTATATCACAAAGGAATTTACCCTCAATCCCGTATATACCCCCGTATACGACTGGTACACAGAGGTAGTTATAGACGATGCAATAAAGCTGATCTCTCAGAAATACGAGATAGATGCTACGGCAGCAGAAAAGAAGCTTTATTCAGATAATCTTAAAATATACACCGTGGTTGATCCCGACGTGCAGACGTTACTTTCGGACTTCTATGCCGATGGCAGTAACTTTATGCGTATAGATAACGGCACTCAGCCCCAGTCGGCAATGGTCATAACCGACCCGACCACCGCTGATATCCTTGCTCTTGTGGGCTCAAGATGGGAAAAGACAAGTAACGAATTTCCCAACTATGCAACCCAGCGTACCCGCTCGCCCGGCTCGTCAATAAAGCCTGTAGCGGTATACGGACCCTGCCTTGAGTCGGGACTTATCCACTACAGTACTCTTGTAGAGGACAACTATTATACCAAGCTTAACGACAGACCCTGGCCCTCTAACTGGCCCGAGGGCTACAGAGGTCCCACCCCCGTATACGACGGTATCCGCCGTTCGGTAAATACCATTGCAGTAAGACTTCTTATGCAATACGGTGCTACCGAATCCTACGAGTTCGTTCATGACAAGCTGAACATGTACAGCGTCGTAGGAAGCGAGACCGACTCGAGAGGCTACACCGTCAACGACAAGAACGCCTCGGCTTTAGCTCTTGGCGGTATGCTCCACGGTATTACCGTCCGTGAGCTTATCGGTGCATATCAGATATTCAACAATAAGGGTATTTTCACGGGTAACCGTACCATCCTTAAGATAGAGGACGCCTACGGCAATGTTATAATCGACAACGAGGGCGTGCCCTCTCAGGTCATCTCTGCTCCCAACGCATCCATCATGACCAAGATGCTCCAGAACGTGGTGGACAGCGGAACTGCAGACTGTATCACCCTTGACGACCGCGTAGAATGTGCGGGTAAGACCGGAACCACCTCCTATGACAAGGACAGATGGTTCATGGGTTACACACCCTACTATATGGCGGGAGTATGGTTTGCATACGAGAACTCAAGAAGCCTTGCGGGCTTCTCTGAGATAAAAAGCCCCGCGGTTGATGTTTGGGATAAGTTCATGACCAAGCTCCACGAGCAGGAAATATTCTCAAAAGGAATCACACCCAAGGATTTTGAATTGAACGAGGGCGTTATAGTAAAAGATATCTGCTCGGGAACGGGCAAATTAGCAAACTCCTCCTGCGGCAGCCGTATAACCAAGGGCTACTACACCGAGGACAACATGCCCACCGAATATTGTAATTGGCATTAAAAAATGACAGCAGATCTGCTGTCATTTTTTATTATATTGAATCGAACATCATAAATATTCTTGCCGCCTGTGCTCGGGTGGCAGTTCCTTTTGCCCCGAGGGTATCGGCACTCATACCGCTGATAAGTCCTGCCGAAACAGCCCAGCTTACGTTATCGTAAGCCCATTCCGATACAGCATCGGCATCGGCATAGACGGTAAGATCAGCTCTTGTCTCCACATTCATGCCCTGCTTTTCGGCATAGAGGTAAAAGAGTCGTGCAAGCTGCTCACGGGTGATGTTCTGTCCCAGACCGAACACACCTTCCGCAACTCCGGATACATATCCCTCGGACACAGCCCAGGCAACCGCTGCGGAATACCATCTGCCCGCGGGCACATCGGTCATACCCGTATCCACCTCTGCATAAGCAGAAAGATCTGCACCCGCTATATTGGCAAGCATTATAACAAACTGCTCACGGGTCACATTGCTGTTGGGAGAAAAAATATCCTTTGAGGTACCGGAAATATAAGAGTTCTGATAACAGTAGTTTATACCCTCGTAGTACCAGGCGTTTTCCTTCACATCGGTAAAGGGGAAGATAAATCTTATAGGTATCTCCACATCCACCTGATATTCTATGAGAAGCTTATGTATCTCAGAGTCCCTCTCTACACACAGACCTCTGATATCCGCATATGCGAAAACACCGGGATCGATGCGGGTGATGGAGGAGGGGATAAATATCTCACCGTAAACGCCTCTCGCAAAGGCGTCGGAATGTATAGCC
>JAZNKU010000073.1:0-5113 GCA_045578685.1 Eubacteriales bacterium | reverse complement strand
GGCAAATATAGACTTCGATCTCAAGGCTATCCCCTGCGACGGCATAGAAGCCTGCAAGACCGTGCTTCTCAAGAAGTCTAAGAATGTCCTTGACGCTAACTTCATAGAGGGTATGGCGTGTATCGGCGGCTGTATAGGCGGGGCGGGCTGTCTGACCCACGGAGAGAAGAACAAGTCCGAGGTAGACAAGTACGGCAGGCTTGCGCTCGAAAAAACTATTGCCGATGCTACGGCAGTAACAAAATAATAAACATGATATAGTGAGGTATATAGAATGAACAAGATCACAGTAATCGGCTCCGGAAGCGTAGGCTCCACAGTTGCGTATACCCTCGTTGCCAAGGGTATCGCGTCCGAGATCGTAATGATCGATATCAACGAAAAAAAGGCAATGGGTGAGGCCCTTGATATCAGACAGGGATTACCCTTCTGTAACCCCACCAAGGTGTACGCAGGCTCCTTTGCAGATGCCAAGGGCTCTGATATCGTTGTTATCACCTCGGGTATTCCGAGAAAAGCAGGTCAGTCACGACTTGAGCTTGCACAGACCAACGTAAATATGCTCAAGGGTCTTGCGGCTAACGTAACCAAGTACGCTCCCGACGCTACCTATGTTCTCGTAAGTAATCCCGTTGATATCCTTACATATGCATTCCATAAGTATACCGATATTCCCGAGGAGCGTATCATCGGCTCGGGTACCATCCTTGATACGGCAAGACTCCGTGCAAGGATCGCAGAGTATTATAACATCAGCCAGAAGAACGTTCACGCATATGTCCTCGGAGAGCACGGTGACTCCTGCTTCATTCCCTGGTCTCTTGCCAACGTTTCCAACATTTCCACCCAGGACTTCGGTGCATGCACCAGACCTCTCGGCGGTGCGAATATAGCTTATCCGAATTTCGTACAGTCCGAGATAGAGGAATATGTGCGTAAGTCGGGCGCAAGCGTAATTTCCCGTAAGGGCGCTACCTTCTATGCGGTATCTATGTCCGTATGTCATATCTGCGAGAGCCTGCTTTCGGGTATTGATACCACGATGACCGTTTCCACCATGATGCACGGTGAGTACGGTGTAGACGACGTATGTCTCTCACTGCTTAACATCGTAGGCGAGAAGGGGGCACACACCAAGGTGCTTCTCCCCATGAACGATACCGAGATCGCTGCACTTCATAACTCTGCAAACTGCCTTAAGGGCATCATCGATTCCATCGAGTTCTAACGGAAATTTTCGGGTAAAGGCATAGAAAAAATGCCTTTACTTTTCTTTTTATACCGGTACTCTTATGACCTGTTGAAAAAACTGTTAAAAAGTTCACATTTTTGATAGAAATTATTAACTCAAAAGGGACATAAAATGTTGATTATTGTATTTACTTATGCTATAATAAGATAGTTAGTTATTTATTTAACAAGTGAGCCGCCGTTGCTCCCGTGCGGCGTCCGATAGGGCAAAAAACGGGAAAATTACAGTGTTATATAAAATAATATCAAAATATATGAAACGAGGATTACTAAATGAACAAGATTACAATCATCGGCTCCGGTAGCGTAGGCTCCACCATAGCTTACACCATGATAACCCAGGGTATTGCATCTGAGGTTGTTATGATCGACATCAACGGAGAAAAGGCTGTCGGCGAAGCGCTTGACATCAGACAGGGTATACCCTTCTGTAACCCCTCTCAGGTATATGCAGGCTCTTATGCGGATGCAAAGGGCTCTGATATCGTAGTTATCACCTCGGGTATTCCCCGTAAGGCAGGTCAGTCTCGTCTCGACCTTGCACAGATCAATGTAGATATGATCAAGGGTGTGGCTCAGGAAATCACCAAGCATGCTCCCGATGCTACATATGTGCTTGTAAGTAACCCCGTTGATATTCTTACTTATGCATTCCATAAGTATACCAATATTCCCGAGGAGCGTATCATCGGTTCGGGTACTATCCTTGATACCGCAAGACTTCGTGCAAGAATTGCAGAGTACTATAACATCAGCCAGAAGAATGTTCATGCATATGTCCTCGGTGAGCACGGTGACTCTTGCTTCATTCCCTGGTCTCTTGCAAACGTATCCAACGTTCCTGCAAAGGACTTCGGCACTGCTGTAAAGAACCTCGGTGCACATACCATCTATCCTGCATTCAAGGAGTCTGATATCGAGGATTATGTTCGTAATTCCGGTGCCAGCGTTATTCAGCGCAAGGGCGCTACCTTCTATGCAGTATCCATCTCGGTATGTCACGTATGTAAGTGCCTGCTATCCGGTATTGATACCACAATGACGGTATCCACCATGATGCATGGTGAGTACGGTATTGACGATGTATGTCTCTCTCTTCTCAATATCGTAGGGCAGAAGGGTGCACACTCTAAGGTTATGCTTCCTCTTAACGATCAGGAGATCAAGGCACTCCATCATTCCGCTGACTGCCTCAAGAACATTATCAACAGCGTTAACTTTTAATTATAACTGAAAGGATATAGATATTATGGAATACCGTATTGAACATGATTCCATGGGTGAAGTCAAGGTTCCTGCAGACAAGCTGTGGGCAGCTCAGACTCAGAGAAGCTCTATGAACTTCCCCATCGGTGTAGGCATTGAAACAATGCCCCGTGAAATCGTACATGCATTCGGCATCCTCAAGAAGGCTGCTGCAATGGCTAACAATCTTCTCAAGACCGAGAAGATGACCGACGAGAAGCTCGGTGCTATCATGCAGGCTTGCGACGAGGTTTCCGCAGGTGAGCTCATGGACAACTTCCCCCTTGTTGTATGGCAGACAGGAAGCGGCACGCAGTCCAATATGAACTCAAACGAGGTTATTGCTAACCGCGGCAAGCAGATCCTCGGCAAGAAGCTGCTCCACCCCAACGATGACGTAAACATGAGCCAGTCCTCCAATGACACCTTCCCCACGGCAATGCATATCGCAGCTGTTATTGCTCTTGAGGACAAGCTTGTTCCCGCAGCGCAAATGCTTATCGAAACCTTCAAGCGCCTTGAAAAGGAGAACGAAGGTATCGTTAAAAGTGGCAGAACTCACCTTCAGGACGCTACCCCCATCACCTTCAGTCAGGAGATCAGCGGCTGGAGAAGCTCTCTTGAAAGAGACGTTGAGCTTATCAAGCTCGCTATCAAGCCTCTCTACGAGCTTGCTCTGGGCGGTACCGCAGTAGGTACAGGTCTTAACACTCCCAAGGGCTTTGACACAACAGTTGCAGCTAAGGTTGCAGAGATCACAGGTAAGCCCTTTGTTACCGCAGGCAACAAGTTCCACGCTCTCACCTCCAAGGACGAGCTGGTATTCGCTCACGGTGCTATCAAGGCTCTCGCAGCTGATATGATGAAGATAGCAAACGACGTTAGATGGCTTGCTTCCGGTCCCCGTGACGGTCTCGGCGAGATCTTCATTCCCGAAAACGAGCCCGGCTCCTCTATTATGCCCGGCAAGGTAAACCCCACCCAGTGCGAGGCTGTAACGATGGTTGCAGTTCAGGTCATGGGTAACGATGTTGCAGTTTCTATGGCTGCATCTCAGGGCAACTTTGAGCTTAACGTATTCATGCCCGTATGTATCTACAATTTCCTTCAGTCTGCAAGACTGCTGGCTGAGGCTATCGTTTCCTTCAATAATAACTGTGCTGTCGGTATCAAGGCTAACAAGGAAAAGATGCACCACAATCTCCATAACTCCCTTATGCTTGTTACTGCTCTCAACCCCTACATCGGTTACGAGAACGCAGCAAAGACCGCAAAGAAGGCATATAAGGATAACATCTCTCTTAAGGAAGCTTGCGTAGAGCTCGGTTTCCTTACCGCAGAGCGTTTTGACGAAGTATTCCATCCCGAAGAAATGGTTTAATCGGAGGTATATAGATGAAGTTCAGTTATTTTCCCGGTTGCACCTTAAAGAACAAGGCAAAGGATCTTGACATGTATGCAAGAAAGTCTGCCGAGGCTCTTGGTGTTTGCCTGGAAGAAATCGAAAATTGGCAGTGCTGCGGCGGTGTGTTCACCACATCCCGTGACGAGGTTGCCACCAAGCTCTCTTCTGTTCGTGCATTAAAGGACGCAGGCAGCAAGGGACAGGGTCTTGTAAGCGTTTGTTCCGCTTGTCACAACGTTATCAAGCAGACAAATCACGCAATGCAGACAGACCGCGAGTTTGCCGACAAGGTAAACCGCTACATGGCAGAGGATACCGACTATAACGGTGAAACTGCAGTATATCACTACCTCGAGATGCTTCGTGACGTTGTTGGTTACGACGCATTAAAGGAAAAGGTAACAAACCCCTTAAAGGGCAAGAAGATCGCAGCTTATTACGGCTGTCTGCTTCTCCGTCCCGGTACCGTTATGGGTATGGACGATCCCGAGAATCCTACCATCATGGAGGATTTCATCAAGGCTATCGGTGCTACCCCCGTTGTATACGCTAACCGCAACGAGTGCTGCGGCGGCTACATCGCAATGGAGAGCCCCGAGCTTGCAAAGAAGAGAAGCAACGCTATCGTAGATAACGCAAAGGCACAGGGTGCTGATATGATCATCACCGCCTGCCCTCTGTGTAAGTACAATCTTATTAAGAACGGTGCCGATATTCCCGTAGTTTACTTTACAGAACTTCTGGCAGAGGCACTTGGCATAAAGGAGGAAGTAAATGAATAAGAAGAACCTCCGTGAAGAGGTTATACTCCGCTCGGGAGTTAACCCCAAGAAGTGCATGAAGTGCGGCAAGTGCTCAGCTACCTGTCCCGCATACGATGAGATGGAGTATCATCCCCACCAGTTTGTAAACATGGTGGATACAGGCGATATCGAGCCTCTTCTCAACTCCGAATCTCTTTACAAGTGCCTTACCTGTTTTGCTTGCGTTGAGAGATGCCCCAGAGGCGTTGAGCCCGCAAAGCTTATCGAGGCAGTAAGACTTTCTGCAATCAGAAAGCAGGGAGCTAACCGTATGACTCCCAACGACGTTCCCGCATTTGTTGACGAAGATACTCCTCAGCAGCTCCTCGTCAGCGCATTCAGAAAATACACCAAGTAAGGAGGAAAAACGAATATGCAGAGAATTGGCGTTTTTGTCTGCTGGTGCGGT
>JAZNKU010000072.1:0-4034 GCA_045578685.1 Eubacteriales bacterium | reverse complement strand
GATATTTTTATATGTGATGACGATAAAACAATAACAGATTATATAGCCTTTTTTATCAGCAAACATTTTGGCTCCGAGTACAAGGTTACAACCATGAACAGATGTATGGAACTGATAGGCATGATCGAGATAAATGAACATATTCCGGATGTTATTATAATGGATATCAATCTTAAGGATGGCAACGGGATCGAGACTATCAAGCATATCCAGGGACTTTATCCCAAGATAAAGGTTGTATATCTTACCGGAGTTATTGATTATGCTACGGAGATATTTGAAACTAATCCATCATATTTTCTTGTTAAGCCCATAAATGAAAACATGCTTAGCAATGCAATAATAAAGATTACCAAAGAATTTGAAAAGGATAGGAACGATTCAATAGTCATACGTACCAACGGCTCAGAACTGGTTTTGTACCGTGGGGACATTATATATGTGGAAAGTCAGGGCAGGAAACTGGTATTCCACACCATAAACGGTAAGAATTATGAAGTGTATGATAAGATGGATGTGATACAGATGCAGTTGGGAGGATCCTTTGTCAGATCCCATAAAAGCTTTTTGATTAATATGAAATATATTACAGAACGGACAAGCAAGGCATTTTTTCTTACCGGAGGAATGGTTCTGCCGATAAGTAAATCAAATTTAAAGGAAGCAAAGCTGAAGTTTATAGCATATCTCGGTGAGGAATAATGAACTCATTACTATACGAAATAATAGTATATATATTAGAGGCATTGGTATCAGTTGTATTTATGCAAACATTGCTTATTCCCAAGTATAATAAGCTGTTGCATATAGTTTTATGGTGCCAGATAACCATGGTAATTATGTTTATAACACCTTCATTTACCATGGTTCGCATTATAGTGACTGCAGTTGCGGAGTTTGTATTTTCATTATTAATGTATGAGAATAAGTTTAAAAGAAAATTAGGCGTTTATTTTTATAAAGAGGCGTTAGTTTTATGTAGTTCTGCTGTTGCATATCTCGCTTATAATTTAGCTATAGACAAAGATGCAGATTTTTTTAATATATGCGGTACACATGACTGTACATATTGTTTGATGTATCTCATAACATTGTCTGTATTCATATCGGTAGCTTTTCAGTTTACCAAAGAAACATTGAGTGTAGAATGTCCGTGGGTTATCGGCACGCAGCTCGTAATAGGTGTCGGAGAAGTCCTTTCGATACTATCGGTTGCCTTATCTTTGGGCGGTACTGTTAACATAGTACAATCATACTTGATTATCATAGCCTGCATCTGTATGGTGGCGGCCAACACATCGGTAGGTATTCTTGCTCCTTACCTGTTGAAATATATAAATCAAATACGAAATATGGATTATGGAAAGCAGCTTAGCAATATGGAATATAAGTATTACGAAATGGCTGTCGAGAATAACCGTAAAATGGCGTCTGTACGTCACGATATCTCAAACCATATCCAAACCGTCTATTCACTTTTTAAAAGCGGAAACAGTGATAAGGCATTTGATCTTATAGATGAATTAAAAAGTAAGTATGTTACTATTGATACTATCGAATACTGTAACAATCCCGTGGTAAATATCATCCTTTCCAACAAATGTACTGAGGCTGAAAATCAGGGAATTGATGTACATATTAAATGTAAGCCTATAGATCAGCTTCCGGTAAGCGATTTTGATCTGTCGACTGTTTTTTGTAATCTTTTGGACAATGCTATAAGTGGCTGTATTGACAGCCAGCAGAGCGCACCTAAACTGATAGTCGAGATATCTGAAAAAAATCAGTATTTTGTTTTAAGAATACTCAATTCTTGCAAGGTATCTTTAAATATCGAAAGTACGGACCGAATAGAAACAACGAAGCATAATTCCAGTTCGCACGGAATCGGAATGCCCATTGTAGCAGGAATTGCCAAGAAATATAGAGGAGATTTTGTTGTTTCGGCACAAAACGGTATTTTTACTGCTACGGTAATAATGTCTATAAAAGGAAACTAATATCGTGAAAAAGACCGATAAAATGAAAAACATTTAATATAGTTATTACAGCCATTATTATTTTAAGTATTGTACTTCTATATACGATAAGACGACGCATCAACAATAATAATCTTTAAAGGGGAAAAGAAAATGCAGATAAGTCAGGTATGGCCTGAATGGCAGGAGGATTGTGTTCTTGGTGAAGGATCCTTCGGTAAGGTTTATAGGGCGAAGAGAGTTGAATACGGACGAACCTTTTATTCCGCCATCAAGGTTTTGACAGTTCCCAAGAATCAACAGGAGATAAAGCAGGCAAGATCTCAAGGGATGAATGATGCCGAAATATATGAATATTTCAAGGGCCTTGTCGGAAACCTGCTTAACGAGATATCATTGATGGACAATCTCAAGGGCGCTAAAAATATAGTGGGTATCGAGGACTATAAGATCATAGAACATGAGGGAGAAATTGGTTGGGATATCTTTATCCGTATGGAGTTGTTAACTCCCTTTGACAGTTTTATCTCAAATCCTTCTTTTTCTCAACTGGACGTGATAAAGTTGGGAATCGATATATGTACTGCTCTCGAGGGATGTGAACAGAACTATATAGTTCACCGGGATATTAAACCCGATAATATCTTTATATCCCGATTTGGTGAATTTAAGCTGGGCGATTTTGGTATTGCCAGAAAACTTGAGGCAACACAGGCAAATCTTTCCCGTAAGGGTACCCTGAACTATATGGCACCGGAGGTTTATAAAAGTGAGGAATATGGGTCTAATGTAGATATATATTCATTAGGACTTGTGCTCTATACGCTTTTAAATAATAACCGTATAGCTTTTTTGCCTCCATATCCTCAGCCTATTACATACAAGGACAATGAGCTTGCATTAAGCCGAAGGCTGTCCGGCGAAGCTCTTTTGCCTCCCTGTAACGCGGATGCATCTCTCGGTATGGTTATTGTTAAGGCATGTGCGTATTTTCCTTCGGAACGCTATCAGACGGCAACAGAGTTTAAAAATGCACTTATTAAAGAGTTGAACAGGCTCTCTGTTTACGGTAACGGCGGGGAACTGCAGAACGAGGCTATACATTTTACTACAGATGTAAGCGGTCAGCTTAACAGCACAACTAACGACATGACTGCTAACGGAAAGCTTGTAGCAGGAGAATTCATGCAGTCAACCTCTGTGCTGAATGAAGTGTCATATCAGACAAACGAAGCCTATGATAGTTTGTCACTTGAAAATTATAACAATAATGTGAAATCAAGCAAAACCTGTCGTATTCTCGCATATATAGTTACTGCAATAACACTCATACTATCGGTCATACTGTTATCAAAAGATATAGGAGTTATAGGGAATACAACAGTGATAGCAATGCTCTGCTGCTGCGTTTCGATGTTTATTTCAGGCAGAAACAAATATGCTGTCGGAGTCTCGGTGATGACAGCGTCCTTGGTTAGCATTGAGCAGGGTATCACACTTTTCTTGCCGTCACTTAAGAATACACTTTCAGTACCGGGTATCATATTTCTGGTTTCGGGACTACTTATGTTATTCGGAGGCTTGGTGCTGCTTGTTCAGAAGAATATACGTCTGGGAGGAACGCTTTGTATATATTCCTGTATTATAGAGTGGCTTATAAATATTTATTCTATGATAAATAAGGAATATACTGCAAATTTATTACATATAGCAATCAATATTTTTGCAGTGTCTGTATTCTTATGGACATACGGTTACAGTAGTATCGACAAGTGCAGCGGGTTCAGAAAAGTAATGTATTTTATAGCCTTCGCCCCGATATTATTAGTGATAATCAGAGTATTTCTGACACTCAAATATATATTTTAACATAATTTACAGGTGAATTGTATGATTTATAGATACGAAGCCTATCTGGCATGCTTTCCGGGGTGCGAGAGAGAAAAAAATGAAGATAATTTTTACTTTGATAATAAGCATCTGCCATACGGGAATACAGGTCTGAAAAATATATTGCATGTAGAGGGAAGTACGGACAAGCCCGAACTGTTTGCT
>JAZNKU010000071.1:0-4538 GCA_045578685.1 Eubacteriales bacterium | reverse complement strand
TCCTTGGGTATCTTCTCTTCCCAGGTGGAGCCGAGGATATCCTCTATCTGCTTGCCTTCGCCGATCTCAAACCCAAGACCCAATACCTCCTCGTACATACCCATGGGAGGCACAATAGACTTATCAACTACAGCCCCTGTTACAAAGTAGCTCTTGATGCCCTTGGAATGGAGATAGTTTATAAACTCCATAGAGCCCTTGATAAGGAAGCTCTCGGGATTCTCTTTTGCTGCGGCAAGATTCTTGTCACGGCAGAAACGGTTTAATACCTGCTCGTATACCCAGAAAAGCTTGGGAGTCTTTTCCTTAAGATATGTAAGATACTCTGCGGGCTCGTTAAAGCTTTCAAAACGCTCCTCGCCCTTCCATATAAGCTTGATTATCTCGGAGTTGGTCTCAGAGTCATATTGACCGTGGGTCATCTCCTGATTGCGACGGATAGCCCATTCCATCTGGGTAAGGGCGGAAAGTCCTGCACTCTCTATACAAAAATCGTCGGTCTCGGGCAGAGCCTCTACTCCGCAGAGAGAAACAAGACGGTCGATGTTTTCGTCTGTGGTAAGATTGTCGGGAATACCGTTTACCGCAGTATCGTAGAGCACGCGGCTCATAACGGGCTGCCAGTTACGGATAAGCGAATGCGTTCCGTCGATATCGTGGAAGGCGCAGACTATCTCTCTGTCCTCCACGGCGTTTATAATAAGCGTATCTGTTGCTTTGCTTGTATTGATCTTCATAAGCACACCTCTGAATGATATTACGGCTATTATAACACATAAAAATGAAAAAATATAGTATTTTAAGAATATATATTTTATTCTGTGAATATATTGCATTTAGGGACAAGTTGTGATATCCTAATACTATATTTATTTACACAGAAGGCAAAGCAGAATGAAACGCACCATTTCTCTCTTTTTAAGTATCTTATTTATTATATACATACTGCCCTTCTCTGTATCGGCTTTCACCGTGTTTACCGATACGGTCAAGGGAAGCTGGTACGAGGAGTCGCTTAACTACTGCTACGACCACGGCTATATAAAGGGAACGGCTGAAAACAGTTTTTCTCCCGCAGGCTCTCTGACTAGAGCAATGACGGTACAGCTCTTCTACTCGATAAATGATGTAGCTGCGCCCGAGGCTCTTGACAGCTTTACCGATGTAAAACAGGGTCATTGGTTCTATGATGCGGTGGAGTGGGCTTATGCCGAGGGTATCGTTTCGGGTACCGGCATGGACAGGTTTTCGCCCCAAAGCAATGTTACAAGACAGGATTTTTACGTTATACTCTACAATTACTCAAGGCTGTTCTCTCACTATGACGACATAGCCGTAGAGGACAACTATCTATACTTTGACGATAACGGCGACATAGCGGACTATGCCATTGAGGCATTGAACTGGGCGAAGCATAACGGGCTTCTCTCGGGGTACAAGGACAATACACTTAAGCCTCGCAGCACCATGACCCGTGCCGAGATAACCTCGGTGATCATGCGATACGACGATATACTGGGTCACCGCTGGACGGTTAAAAAATCAAAGCCCCGAACCTGCCTTGAGGGCGGATATACCGAATATGTCTGCCGTGACTGTCCCTCCGCAAAGCGAGTAGAGTTCCCCAAGGGTCATATATACTACCTCTATGCTCAGCACAACGGCACCTGTATATCCAAGGGAAGCTACGAATACAGATGTCATAACTGTACTATCATATATTCAGAGGCTACAAGATACGGCGATCACAGCTTTGTGATCACCTCCACAGTCAAGCCCACCCGCGTAAAGGGCGGCTACAGCATCTACACCTGTGAATATTGCGGCGGCACTAATCACGGTGACTATACTCTCCCTCTGGGTCGGACCGAGGGCTGGGACTCAAACTACGACGGCAAGCTGACTATAGACGAATATTTCGGTGCTTACGGAATAGTGGATTTCCTTGCATCTCACAAAAACGATTATGTAGGTACACCCTATGTCCGTCTGGCAGACTATATGAACGAGCCCTGGAAGCTGATGCGCGACCGCGGTCAGTACGGTAACAGCGCAGGTATGAACTGTACCGGCTTTGTGGCGGCGGTTATAAACAGAAGCGGCGGAAATCTGGGCAGAGTTTCCAATACCAGCGGCGGAAGCTACGGCAACGCCTACAACTGGTATCTCACTCTTAACCGTAACGGTATATATCACTACACTTTCGGTTCTATCCAAGCTGCTATCAAAAGCGGAAAGCTCAAGAAGGGCGATATCTTCCTCTTCTTGCCCGAGAACAAGGACAGCGACCCGGGCGACGGACTTGATCCCGACTTCCACTTCGGAATCTTCTGGGGCGACTATCCTACCCACGATCTTTTCTGGCATTCTACAGGTGCTACAAAGTATAACTATAATTACGGCGTCAGAGGACTTAAAAACCAGATAACCCGTATAAGCTCGGGTACTCCCTATTCGGCAATATTGGTTTATCCGCTGTCCGAAGATAATTAGGAATCAAAGAATCACCTTATGGTAATACCATAAGGTGATTCTTTTGTCAATCAGGGAACCGTCCCCTGATTTTACTCCATCTTTTCTGCTATTCCCTCTTTTGCTGTCCAGGTATAGACAATCTTCGTTTCTCCACTTTTATGCGTGATTGCCAAATATCTTTCTGAACCAAAGAGCCAATATCCTAAAAAGTTACCTTCGTCATAAACAACATCAATTTCATTTCCATCAAAAACATATTGGTGGTGTCTTCGAGTAAAAGACGGAAATTTAGGGGGAGACTCTTCTGCCGTGTTATCGGCGATATTCAGTATGGAACCATCCAATGTAAAGTACAATATTTTGTCTGTTCTGTAAAACAATGCACATAAAATATCATCTTCAAACCATAATGTACAGTGTCCTCCGGAACTGATGTCAGCAGAAATATTATATGTAAAAGCCAGTGAACCATCCGAGTGAAAACAGTGTATTTTGTGTCCATTTCCCGTTTCAAAGCATGCGACATATTGTTCATTAGGAGATACTGCTATCGATTCTATGTCCACACGAGATTTTCCAGAGAAAAAAGCCACCATTAGCAGCCCGAACACCACATAGCACAGCAATATTTTCAATTTACGTCCCGATAGTCTTTTTACGAAATACTTAATATCCATATTATTTCTCCCCAAATATCCAGTCCACTATAATCTCGACCATATAACACAGGGGACGGTTCTATGTGTGGATGAATGCTCCATAATTTCTTATTTCACAACAATATTTTATCAACAAAAAATACACTTGTCAATAACGTTTATAATTACAACTAAGGAGTATTCAAATAACAATATACACTATTAATAATAACACCGGAAAATTAAAAGAAAGGCTGATTTTTCAGCCTTTCTCCACTTGTTTTAATTAACACACAGAACCGTCCCCTGATTTTCCAGTTAAGGTTTTCTTCCAAACCCCATAACATAAGTTATAAAATCCACATTACATAGAATTGTTGCGGCTTCTGCTCGGGTACAGTGCTTTTGGGGATTGAGTAAATTATTATGACCAACAATTATAGGTTGGGGTATTTCAACAAAGCTATAGTTCGTAGAAATATATGATATTCTACATGCAAATAACATTGGTTTTTTAGCATAATCAGCGATCATATCTCTGTCTCTGAATTTTTCTAATCCACCGCTTACCAAGTAAATAGGTTCTCCGTTTTCCTTAACTTCCTCCCATGTTGTTTGATAAACTCGATATATAAGAGATATAAAATCTTGTTTTGTTATATACAATCCTACACCATACAAATTTTCGCTTATTCCTGATGTAAAATTGTTTTGATACAGCCACTCAACCGCATTAGCGTACCAACTGCCCGCTTTAACATCATCAAAACTATATGAGGTATAGATTTCGTTGTTACCTTCCCACTGATACAAGATCACTGCAGCTTGTTCTCTTGTCAGTTTGTCATGAGGCGCAAAAATTCCGTTACCAACGCCTTTCATTATTTTGAGATTATACACTCTTTCAACAGAGCTATAATACCAATCTGTTTCCTTGACATCTACAAAAGGTGATGTCCTGTCTTGAGCATGAGTAATAAACGTTAAATTCGAAGTTAACATGATAACAACTAAAATAACTATGAAAACTCTTTTCATAATAACCCCCTGCGTGTATTACTTATAATAAATTAGTTACTATATACAATCAGGGGACGGTTCCTTGATTGTATGGGAAATAAAATTCACCCTATGGTATTATACCATAGGGTGTTACCTCTAGTCAAGACATAGACCGTCCCCTGATTTAACTCCTAATTTCTAACCAATCTATGCTTGCTTATCGTTTCTATCGTGGATGACCATACCGATAACGGCAAACACAAGCTGTGTTCCGTGGGTAAAGAGAACTCCGAAGGAGCCTGACAGCACGTCGTAGAGACACCACAGACCCATATTGACAAGAGTCCAGAAACGGTACTTGGAGCCCACCTTCTGACCGATACAGAGTATAAAGGTAAGGGACGCGACGATGGCGAGCATACA
>JAZNKU010000070.1:0-4706 GCA_045578685.1 Eubacteriales bacterium | reverse complement strand
AGCTGTTCGGGAGTGAGGATGAGCTTCATCGTGGTATGGAGCTTGACCTTGCGGGGGGAGCGATAGTTCCAGAAGGGGGTATGAAGATAGTTCCCGTGATGGATAAGGGTCACAACAGGAACACCGTGCTTTTTCACAAGCATACCGAGAGAATCGGGAAGAATAGCGGTGGTTCCCACGGGAGAGTATCTCGCCTCGGGGTACATAGATAAAACTCCCTTATGCTTTTTCAGTACCGTGTCGATAGACTCCAAAAGATACATATCGTTTGTAAACTTGCGTTTGCAGATACAACCGATAAGCTCCATGATAAGGGGTCGGCGGTAATATCCGTCGATGGTCGCTACGTTATAGGTCTTGTGGGGGAAGGTGGCAACCGAGTTGAGCTTAAAATCCACAAAGTGCATATGGTTAGACAGCAGTATATAGGGAGGCTTGATGCCCTCCATACCTATCTTCTCTATCTCAAATTTGGTGGGTATGGTAAAACGGCTTAGTAGATACATAAGCCCCGTAAAGATACAGCTCTGTCTTAAGGGCTTTTTTGCCGTATTGTATGGCTTGACCTTTTTATAATTAATATCCATCGTTTTCCTTTTATAGAAATACGCCCGTCGGGGACGGGCGTATTATATTACGGCGATCTGCCGTTTATGCTTTAGAGTTAAATGTATTGGAGAGATCCGCAACCTTGGAGATAACTCTCTTCTTAGGCTTGGAGGTCTTAATATGCTCCTGAAGAAGCTCCCAGTACTCTTCGCCGTCGTTGGGGATCTCTACCCAGTCGTTCTTCCACTGGGAAAGAACCATAGCGTTGGACAGAGCCAAGCTGTTAAGACCGTCGCGGCCGGGGGAGATAAGCTCCTCACCGAACTGGAGGTGGTTACAGAAGTTCTGGATGATCTGGCGGTGACCCTTGCCCACGCCCTCGGGGATGATCTCCTCAACCTCGTACTCGATAGAGCCAAAGCCGTCGGTAGCAGAGAAGCAGTATTCTCTCTCATCCATAGAGAGCTTGTAGAACAGGAGCTTGCCGTTCTCGTAAACAAGCTTACCCTTGGAGCCTGTGATCTCGAGACGGTTTGTGCCGGGGAACTCACCGGTAGAGGTGATGAACACACCTGTAGAGCCGTCAGCGTACTCGGTATATGCGGTAACCTCGTCCTCAACCTCGATATCGTGGTATCTGCCGAACTTAGCAAATGCACGAACACGGGTAGGCATACCGTAGATCCACTGCCAGAGGTCGAGCTGGTGAGGACACTGATTGATCAGTACACCGCCGCCTTCGCCTGAGTAGGTAGCTCTCCAGCCGCCGTTGTCATAGTAGTCCTGAGTACGGTACCAGTTTGTGATGATCCATACGGTACGCTTGAGCTCGCCAAGCATGCCGCCCTGAACCATCTCTCTTATCTTTCTATAGTAGGGCTCGGGACGGCAGTTAAGCATAACCACGAGCTTATTGCCTGTCTCTTCAGCCTTTTCAACAAATTCCTTTGCCTGCTTGGTATAAACACCAAGGGGCTTTTCGCTGAGTACGTGAACGCCTGCCTCAAGAGCATCAATACCGATAACGGGATGCAGATAGTGAGGAGTAGCGATGATAACCATATCAACTACCTTGTCTGCGAGCAGCTTCTTGTGGTCGTCGTAGCGAAGGATGTTGGGATTGAACTCCTTTGCCCATTCAAGTCTTGCGGGGTCGATGTCGCATACAGCGGTCATTTCTGCGTTGGGTACCTTGCCCTCATCCAGCTGAATAACATGGGATGAGCCCATGCTGCCGATACCGATAACGCCAATTCTGATTTTTTCCATTTTTTTGATCTCCGTTGAGTTATCAATAATATACTTACTACATTATATATAAAACTAATTCATATGTCAAGATAATACGACAACTTATTGACAACATATATCAAATACTCTATAATTAATATGAGGTGATGCGTTGTGAAAAGAGGAATAACGAGAGGTCTTCTCTATGCCGTTGTTCATTTTTCTCTTGAGGTCGCCTGCTTTTATTTTATATTCAACAGATTTGGACAAAGTCAGTATTGGGTGCTTTTTGCCCTTTTATACGACTGTCTCGCTTTTGTTCCACAGGCACTTTTCGGAGCCTTGCAGGACCGTTTTCCGAGGCTCGATCTCGGTACTTGCGGAGCCGTTATGGTCATAACCGCGCTTTTACTGCCCTTTAATATTATAGCGTTTATAATGCTTTGTCTCGGCAACGCTCTTGTACATATAAGCGGAGCACATTATACTCTCTGTGACGTGGAAGGAAGGCTTGCCCCAAGCGGAATTTTTGTAGGCGGCGGCTCATTCGGTGTTATCATCGGTCAGCTTTTGTCAAAGACGGAGCTTGTGATAATTCCTTTGGCACTTATGGCTCTGTCCGTTATCATAATATGCCTTATCCGTCATGGTGTGTCTGTGTCGGGCAGGGCAGACGGCTTTGATATAGCCGACAAAAATATGCCCATATGGATACTTATCCTTCTTATGTTTACCGCTGTTGCGGTCAGAGCCTATATAGGTTATGCAATACCCATCGCGTGGAAAAAGACTGCACTTGACTCGGTTATCCTCTTTTTCGTTATGGGTATCGGTAAGATGCTGGGAGGAGTATTCTCTGATATTATAGGGGCAAAGAGGACTGCAATATTCAGCCTTATATTATCTCTGCCCTTTATGCTTTTCGGAAACTCGAATATGCTTGTTTCGGTCATCGGCGTAGGACTTTTCAGTATGACTATGGCGATAACTCTCGGAGCACTTGTATCAAGGCTTCCCGATATGCCGGGCATCTCGTTCGGAATAACCACCGTGGGACTTTTTATCGGAACTATGCCTGCTTTCTTTGTGCTTCCGAAAACACTTTTGGCAAATCAGGTGACCGTGACCCTTCTTACGGTTACCGTGATAATAATATTTATTTTTGGTCTGAAAGGAGACAGAAAAGATGAAGAATAATTTTCTTATGGACGTGGTTGTACCCAAGGCTACCGATATTATACCGACTCCCGTTTTTGTTATTGCGGGTGTGGTCGTAGCCATAGCGGTTGCGGCGATCATCCGTGCGGTGATCAAGAAGAATAAGGGCGGTAAGGACAAATAATGCTCGTTGCACTTCTTTGGGCTCTGGGACTAACCCTTGTTATCGAGGGTATAGTTATCTCGGGGTTCGATCCGTTGAGAAGATGGCTTATTGCAAGCGTTATCTGTAACATTGCAACCAACCCCTTAATAAACCTGATACTCTATCCTTTGTACGGACATAGATGTTATGCTTTTGTGTTCCTGTTGCTTGAAATAACGGCAGTCATAACCGAGGGGCTCATATATAAAGGAATAATAAAATGTAAAATTAGGAAATGTATAGTTGCTTCTCTTATAGCAAACTCAGTTTCCTGTATCGGCGGAATAATAATATTTTAGGAGAAGATATATTCAAATGGCGATCATAACGATAGTAGGCTCGGGAATGATGGGCTCTGCCCTTGCGTTTCCCGCAAGAGAAAACGGACACGAGATACGCCTTGTAGGTACGCATCTCGACAGAGAGATCATAGACAACTGTGTTAAGTGTAACAGACATACCAAGTTTACCCGTGATTTTCCCGAAGGGGTAAAATTCTATCAGATAGAAAGCTTGACAGAAGCACTTGACGGTGCTGATATGGTAATCGGCGGTGTAAGCAGCTTCGGCGTAGAGTGGTTCGGCGACCACGTTCTTCCCGAGATAGCAGAGGGTACACCCGTACTTACCGTTACCAAGGGTCTTATGGATACCGAGGACGGAAAACTCCTCACCTATCCCGACCTCTGGAAGGAAAAGCTGAATAAAATAGGCAAAAAGCTGTCAATGAATGCGGTAGGAGGACCCTGTACAAGCTATGAGCTTGTGGCTCACGATCAGACCCACGTTTCCTTCTGCGGCGACGATATTGAGGTGCTTGAAAAGCTGCGTTCCTATATGCAGACCGACTACTATCACGTAAGCATAACCACCGATGTTGTGGGAATAGAATCTGCCGTTGCTCTCAAAAACGGCTATGCGCTGGCAGTAGCTCTTACCATCGGTGTCAATCAGAGAGTTTATGAGGATGATACACTCCATTTCAATTCCCAGGCGGCGGTTTTCGGTCAGGCGACCAAGGAGATGGACAAGCTCCTTCGATTCCAGAACGCCTATTCTCTTGAAAATCTCTGCGTAGGTGTAGGTGACCTCTATGTTACGGTATACGGCGGACGTACCCGCCTTGTGGGAATACTGCTGGGCAAGGGAATGAACATCGACGAGGCAAAGGCTGAGCTTAACGGTGTTACCCTTGAATCCCTCGTTGTTTCCGAAAGAGTGGCAAGGGCTATACGCGTGAATATAGAAAAGGGAACACTCAAAGCCGAGGATTTTCCCCTGCTTCTCCATGTTGACGATATAGTATCGGCAAAAAAAGAGGTAAATATTCCTTGGAGTGATTTTACGTATACAGAGGTAAAATAAAAAGGGGCAAGTTGCCCTACCCAAGCTGTGCGCATTTGCACATTAATTCAAATCACACGGAATGGAGAAAATTCCTATATATTAAAAAACAGGTGCTCGTGAGCACCTGTCAGCGTGTCGATAAACCTATCGACACGCTGTCAGGCTTCGAAAAAGGAAGTGGCGGTTTCCGTCAAATCGACTCGTCGGCGTACTAAGT
>JAZNKU010000069.1:0-10670 GCA_045578685.1 Eubacteriales bacterium | reverse complement strand
ATCGAAGATGATATTACTTCGGAAAACTTTATATCTAACATTTTACCAATACTGTCATTCGATATGGTTATATGTTGGAATGTTGGAACATATTGGGATAAACGGATGTTTCAGAGTTATATGCCAAAACTATTAAATTACGGTCTTAGCCTAGAACAAATTAAAGATAATCCGGAATCATCATATGGCGAACCGATAATATGGTTTGCATGTCAAATTGCTACCTCAAAAAATGCAGCTCTCAATATCGTTGATAGAGGAGTAAATAAACTTACAAGATTTAATGATCCGCATTATTCAGCTTTAAAAAGAGAATTTTCATTTAGAAAGATAAAGTATAAAATTCTTAAGGCAACATCTATATCTGCCGGTGGCAGGCAATTGATTACAAAAGGAAAAGTTGATAACGAAAAAGAAATACCAATAAACTTTATTTCAATAACATTAAAATAAAAATGTGAGCTAACTGAAATCAAAACCAGTTAGCTCACATTTTTATATATCTTTTATAATCTTTACTGCGATACCTAATATGTTACACTTCTCAAGATAAATATCGTCATATTTCTCATTTTCGGGGTGTAATTTATATTGATGTTTATCTTCTAATTTGTAGAATCTTTTTAATGTGACTTTGTTATCTAACTCTACAACCGCAATATCGCCATTTTCAGCATGGGATTGCATTTTAATTACTAACAAATCACCTTTTTTTATTCCGGCATTAATCATTGAATCGCCGTCAGATTTTAAAACGAAATACTTATCCTCTCCTAAAAAAGAAGTTGGAATTTCTACAAATCCTTCCACATTATCATCTATAAATTCTAATTTTCCACAAGAAACTTTTCCATAAATGGTCAATAGAAGATTTCTTTCGTTTGATAAATTACTTGAATTCCAATCTTTATCATAAAAAACAAGATTTTTTTTATTAATTATATCCATATGTATCCTCCGTTATCTGAAATTCCTTTTTTTCACTTTCGCTGCTATATCGGAGTTTCTTTTTTTGAAAGCAGCTTCGATATACGGATCAGGATTCTTTATAAAATCGTCCCATTTAACTAATTCGCAATATCTTTCTTCCTCTTTCCAAGCACAGCCATCATGCGGTTTTATATAGTAATTTTGACTAAATTCTCTAATGACAGTAGAATCATTTATTTCCACCAAATTATGTTTCCTGCCACAAACGCTGCAATCTTCAGAGCCTTTATATATGCGGTCATACATTTCTGGCAAAACAACACCTAAAATACCGTTCATTGTGTTTCCTTCGCCAGAGTACAATGATGCCTGTAATTCTCTTTGTATAAAATAGTTTTTATCTCCGAACCAATCTCGTCCCTCGTTTTCTGACGAATGACTACCGATCAAAAAAATAGTAACAGTAGAATCACTTAAATAATCTTGACGGATTACTTTCATGACATAATCTCCATCATAACTATTTATTTTCCTATCAAGAGACTTATCTATAAAAGCACTATAAGAAATATTCTTTATTAAATAATCTTTGTATTCTGCATTTTCCTTTTTATAACTTATAAAACATTTATGATTAATCGTTGCCATCTACATAACCTCCAAATTATTAGTCGCCATAATTTAACAACTTATAAAAATTTATATTCTCAACTGATTTGCCATAAATAACTATATTTATTTTTGCGTTATTATTTAATCTCAAGCCACTTAGTCTCAAGGATGTTAATAAAGCTTCCACGAGTTCTTGTTCGGTACAATCAAGACTTCGTACTGTCATACCGCTGCCTAACAATGGAATGTTAATTGTGTATCCGTTATTAAAAATATCAATTTCTTTCCACATTTTTAATAAGCATTTTATAAAATCTTTCTGTCCTAATTGAGCTCTATTATTTACATCAAATTTAGAAAAAGCCAATAACAAATACTCGTTAAACTTAAACATTGAACCCAATTTATATCGTATTTGTTTTCCTTTCGTTCTATCAGAGTTAGTTGTAAAAATACATTTTTTTAAATGTTCGTCCGTAGAAATTGCATTGTCTAATTCATCTACAGAAGATACATAAGAATTAATAAATATACCATTGAGTGAATTGCGACTTATAATCTCATCATCAACAATCGTATCAAAATATTCATTAAAAGCGATTACTTTCAAGCCCTCTTCCTTGAAAATATCCCCACATTTAATAGTTACATTTGTCTTGTTAATTTTCATAGACACATTCTGTAACTTGTTAGCCTTTTGCCATTTACATATGTATAGTACAATAAGAATAACAACTAATGCTGCTGCACACACAGTTTTTATTTTCCAATCATCAGGCACGCTTACAAAAATAAGTACAAAAGATATTATAGTACTTATAATTGAAATAGAATTCCAATAATCCTCTCGTAATTTTTTATCAAAAAAACAAACCTTCATTATTACACCTCATATAATAAAATTAAGTGAGAAGTTAAATTTATTATTTTAATAATTATACCATAATTCGACAATATTTTCAATGATTTAAAACGAATTTATAACTTTTATAGGAAGTTAAGCTTGATCTTAAGATAGATAATCCGAACAAAAAAAAGAGCCAACTGATTTTGATTTCAGTTAGCTCTTAATTTTTAATATTTAATGTTGCCAAATCGTTGCCATTTTTATTTCAAAATGCTCGAAAACGGTGTGGTTATGCGGTTTTCAATCCGCGATTTATCAAAGTACAATCTCATATAGTCTGAAAAGAACAAAAATACGTATTCTCTTCCGGACATAGAAAAATCAATATAAGAAATATAATACACAAGACATATATAGAATAATATCCATTAGTATAAGAAGATATATAGAAGTAAAAATACCCTTGTAATATAAAGGTTTATAGCACATATAGACCGTATCACTCACGAGGTAGAGGGTATCAATATAAAACAAAATGCCCTTTACGAAATGAATCGTAAAAGGCATATTTTTTGTTATTTGAAAGAATATTTGATTTTGTTCTTTTCAGAATAATTGGGGGTGTCAGTTGTCACGATTCGTCATTCCCACTCAATGGTGCCGATAGGCTTGGGAGTGAGGTCGAGAAGGACTCTATTGATGCCCTCTACCTCGTGGGTGATACGGTCTGTGATATGGTGGAGGATCGCATAGGGGATCTCCTCGATGGTTGCAGTCATAGCGTCAACTGTATTTACGGCACGGATGATCGCAGGCCAACCCTCGTAACGGCTCTCGTTACGAACACCTACAGACTTGATATCGGGAACTGCGATGAAGTACTGCCATACCTTCTCTGCAAGACCGTTCTTGTCGAACTCCTCACGCAGGATCGCATCTGCCTCACGAAGTGCATTAAGTCTGTCACGGGTGATAGCACCAAGACATCTTACACCAAGACCGGGGCCGGGGAAGGGCTGACGGTATACCATAGCGTGGGGAAGGCCGAGAGCCTCACCGACAACTCTTACCTCGTCCTTGAAAAGAAGCTTTACAGGCTCGCAAAGCTGGAACTGAAGATCCTCGGGAAGTCCGCCAACGTTGTGGTGGGACTTAACTGCCTGCTTGCCCTCTGCCGCCTTGATAGACTCGAGGATATCGGGATAAATTGTACCCTGTGCGAGGAACTCAACACCCTCGTTGCTTAACTTTCTTGCCTCGTCAGCAAATACGTTGATAAACTCAGCACCTATGATCTTACGCTTCTTCTCGGGCTCTGCAACACCTGCAAGAAGATCGAGGAAGCGATCTGTAGCGTCTACGTAAATAAGGTTAGCATCAAGCTCTTCGCCAAAGATTCTTACTACGTCTTCAGACTCGTTCTTACGCATAAGACCGTGGTTAACGTGTACGCAAACAAGCTGTTTGCCTATTGCCTTGATAAGAAGTGCCGCAACAACAGAGGAGTCAACACCGCCGGAAAGGGCAAGAAGCACCTTCTTGTCGCCTACCTGTGCGCGTACTGCTTCAACCTGCTCTGCGATAAAAGCATCTGCTAATTCTTTGGTTGTGATTCTCTGCATTGATTCGGGTCTAACGTTTGTATCCATTTTTAATCCTCCTTGGCGTATGATAAACCTTATAATAAAAAATTATATCATATGCTTTTTAATTTTTCAATATTTTTTTATTAGTGTTTTTTAATTTTTTCGAATTATACAAAAAGACAGGCGTATGCCTGTCTTGTCATAGTAAATTTTTGCGCAGATCTGCTGCACAAGCGGGGTGGATAAGCGAAGGTGCAACATCAAAGACTGTCTTGCAGCCGTAATCCTTATTCTGAGCCATTCTGTATGCAGCTCTTGCGTATGCGGTAAGCACTCTTGAAGTAAACTCGGGGTTGGAGTCAAGCTTTAAGCTGTACTCGATAACGTGCTTGTTCTCTCCCTCAAGGCCTGTTACACCTGTACGGAATACTCTGCCGCCGTGAGGAATGCCTGCGTGATCACGGTCAAGCTCTTCCTTTGTGATAAAGTGTACGGTGGTATCGTAATCAGCAAAATAGTTGGGCATGGTAACAATAGCTTTTTCAATAGCTGCCTTGTCTGCATCATCCTCGGCAACTACAAAACACTCACGGGTGTGCTTCTGACGGGTAGTAAGAGTGGGGTTTTCACCGTTACGAACTGCAGTGAGAGCCTCCTCTACGGGAATAGTATACTGGCGCGCGTCAACAACACCGTCGATACGGCGGATAGCATCGCTGTGTCCCTGGCTTACACCCTTACCCCAGAAGGTATAGTCATGACCTGTAGGAAGTATAGCCTGACCCATAAGACGGTTAAGGGAGAACATACCGGGATCCCAGCCTACCGAGATAATACCTACGGTATTGTTTTCGGTACATATCTTATCTACATTTGCAAAATGCTCGGGAATACGGGCGTGGGTATCAAAGCTGTCTATAACATTGAAGTATCTTGCCATAGCGGGGGTCTGTGCGGGAAGGTCGTTTGCCGAGCCGCCGCAGAGTACGAGAACGTCTATCTCATCCTTGTGTGCTGCTGCCTCGTCCATATGATATACGGGTACACCTGTACGGGTCTTAATTGACTCTGGTGCGCGGCGGGTAAAGAGAGCTACAAGCTCCATATCCTCCGCCATTGTTACCGCAGCCTCGACACCTCTGCCAAGATTGCCGTATCCTGCTATTGCTACTCTTATCTTCATAGTTTCATCTCTTTTCAAAAAAATATGTAATTATTATATTACGATAACTTTCTGTTGTCAAGAAAAAAGACAAAAAAAGGATCGGCTGAGCCGATCCTTCAGTATTTTTTTCTGTTTATTCCCAACCCTCGGGATTATCTGTATCCTCGATAATAACATTATCAATTGTAACTGTATAGTAGTTATAGCTCTCGTCATCGTACTGAACGCAGAAGGTATATGTGCCTGCACCGAGGATTACAATGATATTGCCGTTTTCGTCAATGGCAGATGCCTTGAGCGCTACAGAGCCGGGGGCCTTCTTGATCTCGGAGGAGGTGGTATACTCTCCCTTGGCATAACGAATGTTATAGAGTCCGTCGAGGTTGCCGAAGGTGACGGTTGCACCGTTCTGTTCCATAGTAGGTGTTTTCTGCTCTACGTTGTAGGTATAGAACTCTGTATAACCGTCATTATAGCAAACTGCAACCGTAACAGGACCGTTATTTCTGTACTGTATCATATAGCTGTCAGTACCCTTGATATCGTTCTTTGCGGTAAAGGCGCGGTGAGTTGCATCCTTCTTCATAGCGGATACAGAGTTGAACTCGCCGTATGCGGTACGGATGACCTTGATATCATCAAGATTGCTGACCGTAAGCTGTAAACCGTTTACGGTATACTCAGGCTCGGCGCCTGTGATCTCGGTCTTTAAGATCTTGTAGCTGCCGTCGTTATATCTGATATATACGGTATGTATACCGTGGTGAGGAAGTGTATATGTGTACTCGGTTCTTGTACCAAGCTTTGCCGCACCTATGGAAACGACAAGGTTGTTCTTGACCTCACGGTAGGTATTGTGGTCGCCCTCCGCGATAAAGTAGTCCTTGATATCATAGAGGTCGTGAACGGTGAGCTGAACGCCGTAGGAGCTGAGATAAGGCTCCTTTACTACAGGCATTTCAAGCATAGGAATTTCCTTTTCCTCACAGCCCGCGCACCTGTCACAGCGTCTGAGCATAAGACCGGGCTCGGTGTAGGTAGCTTCCTTCTCTACCCACCAGTCACCGTAGTTATGACCGAGGGCTGTTCCCTCTGCCTCAACCGTTTTCTTCTCGCCGCAGAGCGAGCAGGCAGCAGACTTTGTTCCGTTATAATAACAGGTAGCATTGTTGTCATATACATACTCACCGAACTGATGCTTGCAGACTATCTCATATGGGATAGAGCGCATCTCGGCATATGCCTTTGCAAGGCTGCCCTCATAACACTTAATTGTAAGATTGGGGACGTTGTCAAATGAACGGTTACCGAATACTGTCACCGTATCGGGAATCTGTACGCTTGTGAGTCCGGTGGAGTCGGAAAAGCTGCTGTCAGAAAGGACACGGATGCCGTCCTTAATAACGAAGTCATCGTAGCCCCAGCTGCTTCTTTCGTAGAGCATATAGTCTCCGCAATAGAGCATCCCGTTATCCCAGTTTGCATCATCATCATAATATGCAGTTCCGCTGAATGCGGTCTTTCCCAAGGAGGTAACACCCGAACCGATATGGATATCCGCGAGATTCTTTGAATCAGAGAAAGCCCAGCTCTCGATGGTGGTAACGCTGTTGGGTATGGTCAGAGATGTGATAGCCGCGTTGTCAAAGGCATACTCACCGATAGTCTGTACACCCTCTGCTATATTGATCTCGGTTACGGCTGTACAGTTATGGAATGCATTGTCGCCGATATTCTTTACGCTTGAAGGAATATTGATGGAGGTAACCTGACAGTTGTAAAAGTCTGCGGCATAATCCGCTATGACCTGTGTTCCCTGTCTTACATTGAGAGCACCCGACTTATAATAATCGATCTCAAACAGAATATTGTTCACATAGAGCATTCCGTCGACCCAGTTTGCAGGGTTTGCTCTGTACGCAGTACCCGTAAGAACACTTGAACCTACGTACTGAACGGTATTGCCGAAATGTATCTGGCTAAGGTTATCACAGCCCCAGAAGGCTTCGTTACCGATTATGGCAAGATTACTGCCGACAACGGTTGCCTTGGTCATATTGGTACAGTCTCTGAAGGCATGCATACCTATAACAAGAGCATCGTAGATAATGACCTGCTTGATGTCTTTACGGTAAGGATACCAGCCGGGCTCGTTCCAGAGACCAAAGTTATCCATAATACCGCTGCCGTGGATACTCAGCGTACCCATATCGTCAAGAGTCCAGGTCATACCCTCACCGCAGGTTCCCTGCGCCACGTTTGCCGCATCTACGGTAAACGCCATAGGTACGAGCATCAAAACAACAAGAATTGCAGATAATAACCTTTTCATTGTTTTATCTCCTTAAATGTACTTATATTACCATTATAAAGAAAACAGTTGACACTGTCAACTGTTTTCAGGTTATTCGTTATACCCAGCCTTCGGGGTTTTCTACGTCCTCCACGATCACCTTATCTACCGTTACGGTATAGTAATTATAGCTCTCGTCGTCGTACTGTACGCAGAAGGTGTATGTTCCGGTTGAAAGAACTACGGTGATATTGCCGTTTTCGTCGATCTTGTCGGCTTTGAGTGCCACAGATCCGGGAGCCTTCTTGATTTCGGAAGCACTCTTGTACTCACCCTTGGCATATCTGATATTATAAAGTCCGTCAAGGTTGCCGAATATAACTGTTGCAGCATCCTTTTCAAAGGTAGGAGTTTTCTTGGCAACCTCATAACTGTAGAACTCGGTATAGCCGTCGTTATAGCAAACTGCCACGGTGACGGTTCCGTTATCACGGTACTGGATCATATAGCTGTCAGCACCTTTGATCTCGTTCTTTGCGGTGAAAGCACGGTGGGTGGTTGCCTTCTTCATGGCAGAAACAGAATTGAACTCGCCGTAGGCAGTACGGATGACCTTGACGTTATCAAGGTTATGTACCGTCAGCTGTAGTCCGTTTACGGTATATTCCGGCTCTGCGCCGACTATATCCTGCTTTAAGATAAGATAGCTTCCGTCCTCATATCTCAAATAAACAGTATGTATACCGTGATGAGGAAGTATATAAGTATACTCATTTTCGCCCTTCAGCTTGTTCTGTGTAAGTCCGACTACAAGGTTGTTCTTGACCTCACGGTAAGTATCATGATCTCCCTCGGCGATAAATATATCCTCGACATCGGATATATTATGCATGGTGACCCGAACACCCTCGCTTGTAACAAAGGGCTGTGTCGCCGTGGATGTAACGGTAAGGTTCTTAAGGCGGAAGAAAACATCGCTTGAATCATAATCAGACTGATAAAGCTGAACGGCTATAACATTACCTGTCTTCTTAAGGTTAAAGGAAGCTATCAGAGCCTTGTCTGTTATATCTATATAGCCCTCCTCGGCGTTAGAGGAATTATTGCCGTTATATCCGATTCCCTCACCTATATCATCGGTGTTGAAACTCTGCGCAAGGACACCGTTAATATAGATATTACAGCCGTCGTCGTAGTTTATCTTACCGTAGAGTTTGGAAACGGTGGTAGGCTCGTCGATATCAAAATAACCTCTGAAAAAGTAGTTAGGTATATTATCTCCTGCACTTGCATGTCCTGCGGGATAATACTGCTGTAAAAGATTCTTTGGTGTATAGCCGCCTATAGCCTGTATAGCCCCGTTCTTTGAGCCGAAGGAGCCGACAGCGGTTTTCCAGCCGCTATCATCGTAACCAACAGATCTCCAATCGCCTGCGGGAGCATCAACAGAGTCTGAATATCTCCACTGTGTTGCCGCTTCGGTAATAACGGTAGCTTCAGAGATAGGGATAAATCTTCTCTGCTTTACCGTAGTGTTTCCTGCCTTGTCTGTTACTTTATAGGTAACGGTGGTCTCGCCGCGAGGATCAGCCGTACCGCTTACTACAACAGAATCGGTAAGTTCTCTATCGCAGTTATCGTATGCTGTTACACCCTCAAGAATGTCTACATCACCGTCAAAATAAGTAATCGAGGGTACATTGAGCATAGGGGGAGTGTTGTCCTCCTCGGCGTAACGGTGGATGGAAAAGAAGTCCATTAGATCTCCGATAGAGTTATCCGCCCCTACATAATAGGTAGAATAGGTCATAGAGCTCTCGGTCACATCTACCTTTGTTATCGTAGGAATATTTTCCTCGCTTGTTGCATAGGCAAAGGGCATCTGCTCGGCATAAAGCTCGTAATACTTACTGCCGGTGGATGAATTTGCCGTAAGATAAAATACATCACCCTCCGAGGGATCGTCGTATGATCCGTAGGGATCGCCCATAACGGAGGTATATCTGCCGATATTGTCGATCACGGTATTACCGTTAATCATATAGGCTCTTGTATAGACATGATCGTGACCTGCAAGGACTGCATCAACACCAAGCTCCGAAAACACGGGAGCCAATCTGTCACGCTTGTCAAGGTTGCCGGAATCCATGGCACGAATGCCTGCAGAATATATGCTCTGGTGGAACACTACGATAGTCCATTTTGGTTCACCGTAAAGTACCTTGTACTCTGAAACAGCCTTTCGCATATAGTTGGAGTGTGTTGTTACGCTGTTCTTGTTGAGATTGAGAGAAACTATAAGACAGCCCTCGTACTCTACCCAATAGTCACCTGCATATACTCCGCCGCTTGCTACGCTTCCGGAATCGTTATCGGTATAGGTAAAATGATCGCTGTAGCTCTCACCGTTGTCGTGGTTGCCGGGGGTGCCTAACATCATATGGGATCGAAGCCATGAGGGATCGCTGTAACCGAAATACTGCTCAAGAGTTGTACTCTTGTTGATATGGTCACCTGCTGTCATAAGAAAATCTATGTCCTCGCCAAACCATTCCTCTGCCTTTGAAAGAGTGGTGTTCCACGCCTTGGTATCAACCGATACCGAGCTTGCACCTATCTGAGGGTCTCCCGCAAGAATAAAAGAGAATGCTCCGTCACTCTTATCCGAAATACAGAACTCATATACAGCAGACCAGCCTATAGAATCGCTTCCGACTCGATAGCTGTAGGAGGTGCTTTCCGAAAGACCGGACATAACTGCCCTTACCGTATAGACAGCGGTGGACGCAGACTTATTGGCGGGAACGGTCACGGCATCATAAGGCATATTCCCGTTAATAAGCATGCTTGTTTCTGCATATTGCAGATACTCTGCACCGTCAACCGTCGAGGTCCATGTGAGATTATATTCAGAAGGATCCTTGCCTGCTGTTATGATAACATCGGTACCGTGGGCTGCTGTAGCCATCGCACGGGGCTCCGTGGTTACGCCAACACTTTCGGAATTTACGGGAATAAAGCTGCACACCGACATAAGCATTGCCGATACAAGTAAATATGATAAGATCTTTTTCATATCCGACCTCCGTAACTATCTCTTTAGATAATTATAGCAACAAATCCATATAAAGTCAACAACGGATGCCATAGGGCATCCGTTCAGACTGTCGAAAAAGTCGGTCGGACGTGTGAAAAGAAATATTTACACAGTATATTTCTCCCACAATTGCCGGGTTT
>JAZNKU010000068.1:0-1734 GCA_045578685.1 Eubacteriales bacterium | reverse complement strand
CCTCACTTTATAGTCAAAAGGTGCAAGGAGTAACACTTATGGACAAGAAAAAAGCGGACGGTATAATTTGCGATTACCTGCAAAAGATCTACGGGTTCGCAATAAAAAAAGCGTTTTACCACGAAGAAGCAGAAGAGCTTTCTTCCGAAATAGTTATGGAGGTTTATACGACGCTTCTCAAAAGCGACGAAATATATAATCTCGATGGCTACGTATGGCGAATTTGTAATCACGTGTACGCAAAATTCGTTTCAAAGAAGAAAAAACAGGAGGGTATTTCCATCGACGGATTTGAAATACCCTATGAAGAGGATTTTCTGACCGACGACGCCGAAGAGGAGATCCGTCTTCTTCAGCGTGAAATAGCTTTTCTATCAAAAACGCGCCGTGATATCGTTTGCTCCTTTTATTTTGAAGACAAGTCCATCGCTGATATTTCTGCAGCTATGGATATCCCCGAAGGTACTGTCAAATGGCACCTTAATAAAGCCAGAGGCGAAATGAAGAAAGGTTTTTATATGGAAAGAAAGGTTGGAAAGCTGGGGATTCGTCCTATTGAAAGCGCGCAGTTTGGACATAGCGGTTGCACAGGTCCAAGGCTTGGCCATGAATACTATCTTAAGGACAAGCTGAATCTTAATATTGTTTACAGTGTTTATGACACTCCGCTCACAAAGGATGAGATTGCAGAGGAGTTGGGAGTTACTCCCGTGTTCATTGAGGACCGCATCAAAGAGCTTGAGGAAGATGGAATGATAACACGCCTTGCAGGTGAGAGATATACTACATATCTTTGCTTTAATCCCGAAAAGCGTTCTTTGGAATTGCAGGATAAGATTTTTGAAAGTCAGATGGAGGCGGCAAAGATTCTGGTTGAAGAATATGTTCCGCTTGTCAGAGAAGCAATTAAAGATATTGACAACGTATATATTCCCGGTGGAAACAGGCAGCTTTTTGAAGCGGCTGCCATTACAAATGCAATAATGACAAAATGCTTTCTCACTCCCATGAAGGATCTTTCAAAGTATCATATCAAAACATCAGATGGCGGTGATTTTATCGGGTTTGTTGTGATTCCTTCAGAAGCATCTGATCCAGATTATAAGGCGAAATACGATCTTGATTCTTATATTTGTTGTGGAGGAATGTATAACGGTTCAAATAAATATCCCTCGGTTGGTTCTTGGGCTGTAGATACAAAATATTGTTCAAGAGAAGGATATTTCTATAATAATCATTATACAGACTATGAATACCTTTATGAATTTATGAAAGGTATGATAAAGGATGATAAAGCAAACGAAGAGAAATTCAATCGTCTGCGCGAAAGAAAGTTTATTACAGAGGATAATAAAGTAAATATTATGGTGATGAAGGGTGAGAAGGGAACAGAAGATGCGTTTTATGCCACTCTTCCCGAGCTTTCCGAGGAGCTTAAGCGCCGTTTTGTAGATATTGCTTTTGAAGGCGCTGTTGCAAAGGCTCAAGAATATCCGGAGCATATGCGTGATCTTATAATTTGCTATAATACTACCTATTTCATCAGCAACGCGGTAGCGGTCATGGTTCTTGACATTCTGTACGGCAACGGGACCTTCCGTCCTCTTACGGAGAATGAAAAGGTGACAAGCAATCTTATTATGTATTGTGACGTATTTCCCGAGTGATAGAGTAAACGATAATTTAGCGTAATAACTATATTAGATTACTGTAGGGCGGCTTGCCCTCAAGCCG
>JAZNKU010000067.1:0-7185 GCA_045578685.1 Eubacteriales bacterium | reverse complement strand
TGTAAACAGCACAGACTGCTGCAAGGGCAATATGGCGTGCAGTATCCCGACGCTGCATGAGGGGATAGACGGCGAGGAATAGCCGCCCCCCGTGAAAGGAGTACTATTATGGATAACGAAAAGCTTCAGATAGATAACCTTGTATCCCTGCTTGACGGTTACGTGACCAAGGGTGGCCACCACCTCAATGTTAATGTATTCACCAAGGAAACACTCCTTGACGCTCAGGCTCATCCCGAGAAGTACCCCCAGCTTACCGTTCGTGTAAGCGGCTACGCAGTTAACTTCATCAAGCTGACAAAGGAACAGCAGGACGAGGTAATTTCCCGTACATTCCATACCCAGATCTAATGTACGGCTACGTTCATTCATTAGAGAGCTTCGGGACCGTTGACGGTCCCGGTGTTCGCTTTGTGGTGTTTATGCAGGGATGTCCCCTCCGCTGTCAGTACTGTCACAACCCCGACACCTGGAAGCTTGAGGGCGGTACGGCATATTCGCCTGAGGAGATCATATGGCAGTTCCGTAAGAATAAGGCGTTTTATTCTAAAGGCGGAATTACCGTAACAGGCGGCGAGCCGCTTTTGCAGATAAACTTCCTCATAGAACTCTTTAAGCTGGCAAAGCAGCAGGGTATACACACCTGCCTTGACACCTCCGGCGTTACCTACCGCGATGGTGACAAGAAGCTTGACGAGCTTATGAAATACACCGATCTTGTTATGCTTGATATCAAGCATATCAACAGCCGTGAGCACAAGAAGCTCACAGGTGTACCTAACGAGCATATCCTTGCATTTGCCCGTTATCTCAACAGGATCGATATGCCTCTCTGGATCCGTCACGTATTGGTGCCGGGTATCACGGATAACGAGGACTATCTCTACGAGCTGGGACAGTTTATCGCATCCATCAACAATGTCCGTATGGTCGATGTTCTGCCTTACCACACCTTGGGTATCACCAAATATAAGAATTTGGGCATAGAATATCCCTTGGAGGGTGTTGAGGCTGCCACCAAGGAGCAGGCACTTGAAGCCAAGAAGATCATCGGTCGCGGCTATAAAAATTTCAGAAATCAGATATAATTAAAATAAGGATTGCTTTCGCAATCCTTATTTTAATTTAACTATCTTTTTCGGGAATATGACCTTGCGTTTTCTCTTAAGTGCCACAAGTATACGGTACTTGAGAGAATTATACTTACGCTTATTCTCGGCTAACTCGCGGTTGAGCTTGCTGACACAGTTATGATTCATAATCTGTGCCCTGCCGTCATAGAGGTATAGTCCCGAATTGTCGGGATCTATGGGATCTCCGCAGACGGTACAAACCTCGCTTGCGCTGACACCGTCCTCTTTCATCATTGAGGTAACGGTGTTAATGCAGCTTTTGATCTTTTCCACGGTGTTGCCGGTATCGTTGAAGAATATTTCAAGATATGATTCCGAAAATACGATATCGGAAACCGACCAGATCACCTTGTTCTTATGGTCACAGAGAAGCTCGGAATACTTACGCCCGTAGGGGGTATCGTATATCCTTACTGCAAAGGAGACGGAAACGGTATAACGGCTCTGGTTTACAGTCATCATATAGCCGTTATAATATCCGTAGGCTATTTCGTCATATACGGTCAGATTATTTTCCTTGGCAAACTTAGAAAGTCTTTTTCCTATCATAATGTCAAATTTTCTGATACGTTCTTCTTATAACGTTGTCCTGAAGCTCCTTTGAAATATTTACGAAGTAATCGCTGTAGCCGCCTACACGGACGATGAGATCCTGATGCTTTTCGGGATGGATCTGAGCGTCCAGAAGCTCCTCGTGGCTTACCACACAGGTAACGAACTGCTGACCGCCGCCTGCAAAGTAGGTCTTGGCAAGGGCAATAAATGCTGCCTTACCTTCGTCGGTATTGAACATCTCCTTGTCAAACTTGGTCTGGAATACCATACCGCTGCCTGTGTTGTACTGGTTGTAGTGAAGCACCGAGTTGATAAGAGCGGTGGGACCCTTGGTATCGTTACCGGGGGTAGCTCCGATACAGTCGGCATATTCGGTGGCTCTGAACTTCTTACCGTTGGGAAGTGCGCCCACGTGGTGAGCGTGGTCCGCCGCACGGCTGAAGGGACTGCAGCCTACGGCAAAGACGCCGCCGCGGTAGGTGTTGTTACGCTTTGCAACAACGCTGAAGCGGTTAAATATCTTGGCGGTGATCTTATCTACCTCCTCAATATCGCAGCCGAACTTGCTGCAGGTAGAGAAGTCACGGTAGAGCGCATCGTGACCCTCAAAGTTGTCGTCAAGAGCCTTGATAAGCTCTGCCATGGTATATTTCTTTTCTTCAAATACCAGCTTCTTTATAGCATAGAGGCTGTCGCCTGCGTCTGCCAGACCCTCGGCAAGGATCTGACCGTGGTTATAGAGGGGACCTCCGTTACGGTAGTCACGACCCTTTTCGATACAACCCTCGATAAGAGAGCTTCTTAAGGGGTTGGGGCCGTAGTACCCTCTCATATGCTGAGCAGAGTTTGCGTTACCGCAGAATACGTAGGTAGCAAATTCCATCTGCTGCATGAATGCGTTTTCCACCTCTTCGTAGCTGGTGAACTTGGTGACATCGCCGGAAGTAAAGGATACTACCTCTTTGAGATAACAGGTGTCTACACCGTTATGCAGGGCAAGCTCGAGGCACTTACCCATATTGACCTCGGCATCCTCAAGACCCATATGGCTCTTGCCGAAGATGTCGATCTGGTTACAGCCGTTCATACAGTACTGATGGCTGTGGTGAGGGGGAATGCCCATAGCTTCAAGAGCGGGACAAACTACCTCATCGTTATAGAGGGCGGGCATACCGATGCCTGATGCCTCGGTGTCTGCTATAGCCTGCCACATCTCCTCGGGGGTGTTACGGTTAACGCGGAGGGTGATGTTGGGGGTCTGATATTTCTTTTCGCGGGCTATCTTAAGTATTTCGTAGCTCAGAGCGTTCGTCTGATCGTTCCAGTTTTCGTCAGAGCCGCAGAGGCAGAGATTCCACGCACGCTTGTCGTGCATCTCTTCCCAAAAACGCTCAAGTGCATCATATTTCATTGCCTCATCCTGATCTACAGACCAGGTACGGAACATATACTGGTCAAAACGGCCGGGAGAGTCGTAGCCGTCAACAGAGAATACCAGAGTGAATGCAAGAATTGCAGAAACAAAATCGTATGCGGGCTTCATGGGTATGGTCTCAAACGCCTTTGCCGCAGCCTCGCACCATTTTTTGTTTACGGGATCACTTTCGGTCTTGGCACGCTCGGTGTACATCTCACGGAACTTGGCACCAAGGGTATCAAGAGCGTCCATGGTGTACTCGCAACCGCGGTAGAACCAGTCGGAGTCATAGTTACCCTTAGCCTTGCCCTCGTCTATACGGCGGCGGATACCGTCGGTACCCTCGTTAACTATAAGACCGAAGTCGGGGTTAGAGTGACCGCCCCAGGTACCGCCCCAGCCTGCACCTGCGTCAGACATTTTTCTTGCAGCTTCTGTGAAGTTGATGTGCTGAGAACGGCGTGTAAGGCTCTTGAATTTTTCACAGCAGTAGAGGATATCCTCTGCGTTTTCGGGGTCCTGTTCGGCAAACCACTTATATCTGCCTCTGTCACAGTCAACACCTGCATCGTAGCTGATGCAGCCGCCTCCTGTGGGGCTTATCATACGAGCATATGGCAGGAGAGTGTTGGTCAGATAAACAGGCATCTCCTCAGCCAGATATTTATACGCAAGACCCGCTCGCTCTCCGAGCTCCAGAGTTTCGTCTTCAAACATTGCTCTGTATACGGGATCCTTAAAAGGGTTCATAATTTTATACCTCCTTGGGAAATATATCTCTTATAATTCTATCATATTTTATCGGTTATCGCAACAGAAAACCGAAATATTTTTTTCTTGTAATTTAATGGCAGCAGAGCTCATTTTTTCCTTCGAATCAAAAATACCGAACACCGCAGTACCGCTGCCGCTCATCATGGAGCCGAGGGCTCCGCATCCGTTCATAATATCCTTTATCTCACCCACCGAGGGAACAAGCAGCTCAAAGCAGTTGTACATAGCAGAGCAGATATCCTTGATATCTCCCTTGCGTAGCAGCTCAACCATAGGATTTTCCTTTATTTCACGCTCTTCCATCAAATCAAATTGCTCATACGCCCACTTTGTGGACACACCCTGCCTGCCTTTGGCAACAAGGATATGGCACGGGGGCAGGGGAGCAATCGGAGTCATTATCTCGCCTATACCTTCGCACAGCACCGATCCTCCGAGAATACAGAAGGGAATATCAGCATCCACCTTTGCACCGAGGGTACAGAGCTCTTCGGTGGTGAAGGGCTCGCCGTACAGCCTGTTAAGCGCCTTGAGGGTCGCCGCACCGTCGGTACTGCCTCCCGCAAGACCTGCCTCCATGGGGATGTTTTTTTCTATATGAATGTTGACGCCCTTGCACTCTATTCCCGACCTTTCAAAGAAAAGTGCCGCGCAACGGTATGCTATATTACGCTCGTCAAGGGGCATGGTATCGCAGTCAGACGTCAGAGTGATGCTGGCGTTATCGGTCTCGGTAAGGGTAACATAGTCGCACAGACCTATCTCGTGCATTACCGTGGATATGGTATGATAGCCGTTTTCCAGCCTTCCCGTTATCTCCAAAAACAGGTTGATCTTTGCTTTAGCTTCAAGTCTTGTCATAAAAACTCCAAAAAAATTTTATATAATTGGTTGACATTGCAGTTTTTTTGATATAGAATTAATCAAAAGGAGTGATATTATTGAAAATAGATTGGAATAAAAAATATACTACGATAGCGGTCTACGCCTGCATCGTTATAACCTTTGCGGTGGTTCTCGTTGCCGCCGCCATGAATATTTCGGTGGTCTGGGGAGGAGTAAAAGGCTTCTTCAAGGTGCTCAATCCCTTTATCATCGGCTTTTGCATTGCCTTTCTTATCAATCCTTTGATGATGATTTTCGAGAACAGGGTGTTCGGCTTCATCGGCAAGAAAAAACGCAGATCCAAGCTCAAAAGGACCTTGTCTATTATAATCGCATATATTATCGTATCGGTACTGATCTCGCTGTTCGTATATATGGTAGTTCCTCAGATAGTGCAGAGCTATAACGATCTCCAGCCTAAGCTGTCAGGCTATGTGACCGGAGCACAGGAATTTTCTTCAACCTTATTTGACAAGGATAAGACCCCCATTCCCGAATTTATACTTAAATTTCTCGATCTTGATGCACTCAACGACAGCTTCAACAACTTTTTCAAGGATTTCTATAAGCTGTTTATAGATTTTTCTCCCTACATAATCAACTTTGCCACCAACACCATCAACTCCTTGAAGAACGCCCTTATCGGTATCATCGTATCGATATACTTCCTTTTCTCCAAGGAAAAGCTGTGTGCACAGGTCAAGAAAACCTGCTACGCATTCTTCAACCGCAAGCGTGCGGCGCGTATGGTGCGTATTACCCGAAAGACCAAGGCAACCTTCGAGGGCTTTATCATAGGTAAGATAATCGACTCCATCATCATCGGCGTTTTGACCTTCTTCGTTCTGATGATATTCAAGATGCCCTACTATCCTCTGGTTGCGGTCATCGTTGGCGTTACCAATGTTATCCCCTTCTTCGGTCCCTTTATCGGAGCTATACCCAGCGCGTTTATTATCTTTATCGCAGATCCGATCAAGAGCTTTTGGTTTGTGCTTATTATACTTGCCATCCAGCAGCTTGACGGAAACGTCATCGGTCCCTACATCTTAGGCGACTCCACCAATATGAGTGCTCTCTGGGTAATGTTCTCCATTATCTTTATGAGCGGAGTGCTGGGCATCACGGGTATGTTTATCGGCGTGCCGATATTTGCTACCCTGTACGCCATCTTCGTTGAGTACGCCAACAAGCTGCTTATCGCAAGAGGCAAGTCGCGTAAACTCGTCAACTATTATCCCAACCGCTACGGCAGGATAAAGCGAAAGAGAGCGGCCAAAGCTGAATAAAACCGTTAAAAAGTGTCTTCGGTGAAGGCACTTTTTAAGAATGTCAAGGCATTTTTAAAAATTCGGAATTCCGCACTCCGCACTATTTCATCATCACTTCAAATACGCTGGAAACGGGGATTATTTTAACCGAGCTGTCGGCAGCTAATTTTTTCGTATAGCAACGCTTGGGGATGATTATGGTATCAAAGCCCAGACGTACCGCCTCGCTTATACGCTGATCTATCTGGGGTACAGCGCGGCATTCTCCCGCCAGACCTATCTCGCCTATGGCGATAACATTTTCGGGTACGGGCTTGTCCTTCAGGGAGGAGAGCAGAGCCAGAGCTATTGCCATATCTGCGGCAGGCTCGTCGGCACGGAGACCGCCGACGACATTTAGATATATATCGTTTACAGAGAATTTTGCTCTCAGTCTTTTTTCAAGGACCGCAAGGAGCATATACATACGGTTAAGGTCAACACCGTTGGAGGTACGCTTGGGAGCAGGGAACACGGTAGGCACGCACAGAGCCTGAACCTCCGCGATTATGGGACGGCTGCCCTCCATCAGACACACGGCACAGCTTCCCGAAACATCCTTGGGTCTGCCTGCAAGCAGAGCCTCGGAGGGATTGGGGACCTCGGTCAGACCCTCCTCGTTCATTTCAAACACGCCTATTTCATTGGTCGAGCCAAATCGGTTTTTGATGGCACGGATGATACGGTAGGAGCTTCGGCTCTCACCCTCAAAGTAGAGAACTGCGTCCACCGCATGCTCAAGGACCTTAGGACCTGCTATGTTGCCTTCTTTATTAACGTGGCTGACAAGGATTATGGATATACCTGCATTTTTTGCGGTAATAATAAATCTTGCGGCACATTCCTTGACCTGAGAGATACTGCCTGCCGACGATCCGACACGGTCGTCGTACACCGTCTGTATAGAGTCAACGATAACGATATCGGGCTTGATGTTTTCTACCTGTCCGAGGATCTTGTCGATATTGGTTTCTATAAGTATATAAAGATTGTCGGGGGACACACCCAGACGCTTGGCTCTGAGCTTGATCTGAGATCCGGATTCCTCGCCCGAAACATACAGCACCCTGTTTTTCGGACAGAGCTTACCCGATATCTGCATAAGAAGGGT
>JAZNKU010000066.1:0-2196 GCA_045578685.1 Eubacteriales bacterium | reverse complement strand
TACTAATCCATTAGACCGGCACACTGCCGGTGGCAAAATCGCGTTTAGTCTGTGGATTCAAATCACACGAAGGGGTAGATTATTATGAGTACACCAAAGATATTTGAAAGCGAATACCGTTTCTGTCTTATCCTCTGGGAGAACGAGCCCATATCCTCAAGAGCTCTGTCCGAGCTGTGCAACGAAAGGTTAGGCTGGTCAAAGACCACCACCTACACAGTCATAAAAAGACTTTCGGAGCGTGGCGTTCTCAAGAACGAAAAGACTATCGTTACCTCCCTTGTATCAAAGGAGGAGGCACAGATATCCGAAATTGACGAGCTTATCGAAAAGAAGTTTGAAGGCTCTCTGCCCGCATTTATTGCGGCGTTTACCAAGAGAAAAGAGCTTAGCGATAAGGAGATCGAGGAGATCAGAAAGCTGATAGGCGAGTAATGGAAAACATCTTTTTAAGATTTCTAAATATAAGCATCACCGCAGGCTGGATAGTTCTTGCGGTCGTGGTTCTTCGATTGTTATTAAAGAAAGCCCCCAAGTGGATAAGCTGTCTACTCTGGGCTGTAGTGGGAATAAGACTTATTCTTCCCTTCTCTATAGAGAGTATATTCAGTCTGATACCCTCTACCACAACGGTGGACCCCGACATAGTTTATCAGGCAAGTCCTTCGGTAAACACGGGGCTTGATGCGGTGAACTCGGTAGTCAACCCCATAATCACCGACAGCTTTGCCCCCAACCTCGGAGACTCGGCAAATCCCCTGCAGATCTGGACCTTTATTGCGGCATGGGCTTGGGTGATAGGTATAGGCATTATGCTTATCTATACCATTATAAGCTATATCTTATTAAAGACTAAGGTAGGTACTGCCGTAAAGTTTGACGAAAACATCTATCAAAGTGAAAGGGTCACTTCTCCCTTTATTTTAGGTGTTATAAAGCCGAGGATATATCTGCCCTTCAAGATATCCGAGGGAGATATAGCCCATGTTATTGCCCACGAAAGAGCTCACCTTAAGCGAGGCGATCATCTTATAAAGCCGATAGCATTCGTTCTTTTGGCGGTATACTGGTTCAATCCCCTTATGTGGTTAGGGTATATCCTTCTCTGCCGTGATATAGAGCTTGCCTGTGACGAGAAGGTCATACGCGAAATGGCAGACACAGACCGCAGAGAATATTCAAAAGCCCTGCTTGATCTGAGTGTACGACGGATAAGCGTTGCCGCCTGTCCCCTTGCCTTCGGTGAGGTCGGTGTCAAGGCAAGAATAAAAAGCGTTATGAATTATAAAAAGCCTGCATTCTGGATAATAATAGTTGCACTTATCATATGTGTCGTTGTAAGCGTATGCTTTTTGACAGACCCCATAAACGGTGACAACAGCTACGGAGCAGAAGCGGAGCTTTCTGAGTTCAGTAACCCTGACCGCTTTGATGATGCAATACGTATAAAGCTCATATCCCCCAACAATCAAGTTGACGTTGTAGCAGAAGACGAAATAAAATATATCAGAGAAAAGATATCTCAGCTTGTCATATCCGACAAGGAAATATCTCAAAGCAGAGCTGAGGACAGACCCTCGGAGTACTGCATAATGATATATTATGACAATGAAAGCTACGTCACCATTAACTTCAACATAGGATGCCGTGAGGTGTGGTATAACAACATGGTCAAACCTACCTTCAGCTACAAGGTAGATAATCCACAGGTGGCAAAGGAGATATTCAAGCATATCTACACAGATCCTGCGGTACTGCAGTACGATACCGTTGAAGCTGCTATCCTTGAGCATAACGAAAATGCTTATCTCAAGGGAGATATAGGCGTATGTACCTACAGAGAGCTTCTCACCGAAGGCAGTGACGGTAAAATGAAGGTCTACATCCAAGCCCTATACGGTGAGTACAGTCTTAATGATGAAAATGAGGTAGAAAAGGTAAGCGGCGGCACCTCAACCGTAAGAATAACCTTTGAACAGGTAAACGAGAGCTGGAACTATACCGAATACTGTGAACGCAAAAAAGGTAACGAGTCGGAATTTCCTCAATCGGTTCTTGATGCCGCAGACAAGGTAGATATGGACGAAATGAGAGCCGAGCTTGACGAGAAGGCTACACGACAGCTTACAAGCATAGTCTATCATTATAAGGGCGAATCGGTAATTAAAAATGCTACCCTTACCCTGTGGGGCAAGG
>JAZNKU010000065.1:0-7392 GCA_045578685.1 Eubacteriales bacterium | reverse complement strand
TAACAACGGCTACAAGCATTTCCACTATTATAACGTAGAACAGAAGGTAGCTACTATGGTACAAGAGGGTAACACCGTTACCTTCGGAAACCTTGACGGACTTTATAACATCCGTTACGCCAAGGGCGAGTGGAAGACGTCCTCCGAGATAAAGAAAGCACCCGGTTCACAGGCTCTCAAGGCTTCTGATATTGACGAAAACGGCAATATCAAGGTAACGCTTCCCACAGCGGGAACCTATACCTTCTGCGTTCAGTATGATGATGAGAGCTACAATTATTATACGGTAGTGGTTGAATAATACAGAGTGTAAACTATAGAAGCTTATTGACCCAAAGGGCAATAAGCTTCTATTTTGTATATATGTTAAAAAACCATTATTTTCACATTGTTGTTGACAAATATAGGGAATAGTGTTAAAATTTATATATAATCACAAAAAGGAGAATGTTATAGCCATGAAAAGAACGTTATCATTTTTTCTCGTGATGGTCATGCTCGTTACGGGCTTTACCTTTCCTGCTGTAACTGCAGAGGAAACCAATATAAGCTGTTCTGTTGACGGTGACACGCTGACCATATCAGGCAGCGGTGCCATACCTGCTTATTATCGCGGAGATTATGATAAGGACTCAATTCATCACGTTATCATCGAAGAGGGAATTACCGAGATAGGCGACCGTGTGTTTGAGTTCTATTATTCTCTTGAAACCGTCAGCTTGCCCGATACACTTGAGCACATAGGCGTTTCGGCATTTGCCGTTTGCCGTTCCCTTAACAATGTTACTCTGCCCGAGGGGCTTAAGAGTATCGACGATTATGCATTCTATAACTGCCGATCGATTACCGAAATGGTAATTCCCGAGAGCGTTACTTATCTGGGAGAGCATATCTTCGACTATGCGTTGGGTCTTTCTTCCGTGAGCCTGCCGTCACATCTTACAGTGCTTCCTGCGGCGACCTTCCATCACTGTGAATCGCTGAAGGAAATAGAGCTTCCCTCGGGTATCACCGAAATGGGGGACAGTACCTTTTCCTATTCGGGCATCGAGAGTATCGTTATACCCAAGGGTGTAACCCTTATTCCCGAGAGAGCCTTTGAGGAATGCTTGTATCTTGAGAGCGTCACCCTGTCGGATAAGATCGAAAAGATCGATAAATATGCGTTTTATCATACTCCCTCGCTTAAGGGCATCGATCTTCCCGAAAGCCTCAGAGTTATAGAATATGCCGCATTTAACCGAAGCGGACTTGAGGGTGAGCTTGTGATCCCCGAGGGTGTAGAGGAAATGTACTGGAAGACGTTTTTCGATACCGACATTACAAAGCTGTCTCTACCTTCCACCCTTACCCATATGGACTATGCTATATTCGGTATGACGCCTCTTACCGAGATAACCGTGGACGAGGACAACCCCGTTTATACATCATACGAGGGATGCCTCTACAGTAAGGATATGACTGTTCTCTATATGTACACCAACGGCGACGGTAAGGAAGAGGTAATTATACCTGCAACTGTAGAATATCTTGACGGATATTCATTTGGCGGTAATGATATCATTAAAAAGATATATCTACCCTTCGGTATCCGTACTATCCATAACGAGGCGATTGCAGACAGAGGATATTATGCAGAGCCTTATCCCTATTATTGCTATAGAGGGACACCTGCTGACGATCAGTTGAAATACTGGTTCGGTGAGGAGCGTGTAGGATATCTTGAAATCGAGGATATTTCTATCACCGAAATGCCGTACAGGACAGAGTATTCGATAGCAGAGAAATTCAAGCCTCTCGGGCTATGTTTCTGTGTGACCGACGCCTTTGGTGAAAAGTCGTACTTTGACAGTGATTTTGAAATAGGAGAATACGATTTCTCGAAGGAAGGCAAGACAAATGTTTCGGTTAGTTTGTGGGGTTATACCCTCGATGTTCCCGTAACGGTCAAACCCGACGTTTCACCCATCCCCGAGTCGATGCATCCCTACGAGAGCAACTTCGACCGCACCTGGATATATGCCCATCAGTACAAGTGTGAATATCTCAGAGTTAGCTTCTCTGAAGATACCTTTACGGAGAGAGGATATGACATAATTTCAATATTCGATGCTGACGGTAACTTAGTTGGTGAGTATTCTGGTAATGATCTTGCAGGTGTTACCGTTGATATCCCCGGCAACAGCTTTTCGCTTCACTTTGTAAGTGACGGTTCAAGGGAAGAATACGGATTTTCTATTGACGGTATCGAGGCAGTGGGCGAGGTGCGTAAGCCTGATATAAGCATAGATAATTACACCGTAACTTTAACCAATGCCAAGGATATCAGTGCTATGCGTTATGCAAGCGGAGTTCATACTACCGCAGGATCTATAAAGAACGATCCTGACCGTGTTGATATCTCTGCTTCTGTTATTGCAAAAAATACTGTTGACGGTAAATTTGTATACGAAATGCCGGATGGCGGATACTATACCTTCTGGATGAGAATGTCCGACGGAACAGAGTATTTACTTGAGGCAGATATGACCAAGTTTACTCCCACGGTAGATACCTATGGGGTAAAGATAACCGTAGACGGTCTGTATAACGTAAAGGATTTCTTTATAGCCAAGGGTGAGTTTAACAGCTATAATGAGATCAAGAATAACAAATACATAGTCCGTGTTACTCCTACCAAGATAGCAGGCAAGCACAGTTATACCTATACCGTTTCCGAGCCCGGTATGCATACTGTACTTGTACGTTACAATGACGGTAGCGAATATATCTTCCAAGAGGAATTAGTTGTTGATGAGCCTACTTTTACCGCCAACGGCTTACAGGTGACTATCGGTAATATCCCCGATGTTAAAGTTGTACGTACCGCATACGGTGAGTATTATACTCCCGGTGACACCAAGCGTGCAGAAGGAGCAAGAAACTTCTCAAACAAGTCGGTAATCAAGGATGCCGAAAGCTATATGCTCCAGTATCGCGAGGAGGGAAGAGTAACCATTATAGTTGAGTATAATAACGGTTATGTCAAGGTATTCCACTATGATGTTACACAGAAAACTCCCACCATGGAGCAGAACGGCAATACTGTGACATTCGGTGATCTTGATGGTCTTGTAATGGTAAGATATGCAAAGGGTAAATTCACAACCTCAAGCGAAATCAAAAAAGCAACAGGTTCACAGTTCAAGAAGTCGAATGCGATAGATGAAAACGGAAATATCGTTATTAGCGGTCTTACAAGTGGCAGGTGGAGCTTTATGGTTCAGTATAACGATGAATCATATAATTTCTACGTATTGGATATAGCGTAAGTTTATTCCGTTATATTGAAAAAGCATCGGTTTCGGTGCTTTTTTCATTGACAATAATCGACATTGGTGATATTATATTAAAAGAACTATATTGAAAGAGGCAAAGTTATGAAAAAACTTACAAGAATCCTTACATTGGTACTGGCAGTTATGATGCTTCTGTCTGTTCTTCCGATGTCGGCGTTTGCAGCAGAGCAGTATGATGTATTTCTCAACCACGGTCCTCAGGGTTGGGGCTCGGAGGCACACCCCCTGGTTAAAACTCAGGGACAGGGACTGCCATTATACCACACAAGGGACGATATTTTTGCAAACTACGGTATGTTGCCCGGTTATTACGTTATGAACGACCAGCGTGTATTCATAGAGTGGAATACCGCATATGATCCCTATACCGGCAGAGGAACGGGTAAGGCATACTACGATTACTATACCGCAGATACCCCTGCGACCCTTTATGCGATCTGGGGATACAACATCCAGCTCAACGCTGACGGCGGTGTTTTCCCCGCAACAGGTAACGGTGTTTACCTTTCCTACGTTGCGAACTTTAACAATTCCAACTATAATGATCCTCTCACCGACTATGAGTACTGCTTCCCGGATTATGCCGGCGGTGCTCCCGTTAAGCCCGGTTGCCGTCGTGTAATGTACAACGGCAGTTATGCATACGGACTTCTGCGTAACGACCTTTCCTTCTTCACCTGGGAAGGCCCCGGTCAGAACCTTACAATTCCTCCCACGGGCGGTGCTATGCCCTGGAGTGCTTTCCATTGTGTAAACACTCACAGAGGTCTTTCTCTTGAGTTTGTTGCTATCTGGGAGCCCTCCGTTACCTATGACGCTAACGGCGGTTCCGGTTATATGGATGTTGATTATCTCACATTCGATTACGGCTCACTCTGGAATTACGAGTACTACTATATAAAGAACAGCGCATATACCAAGTCGGGTACATACTTCACCGGCTGGAACACCAAGCCTGACGGCTCGGGTATATCGGTTGCTCCCGGTACAAGATGGGGCGGTCAGATGAATAACTCCGATCCTCTCACTCTTTATGCACAGTGGGCGGACGGTTCAACTGGCCATAAGCATAGCTACACCTCCTCGGTAACCAAGGCCGCTACCTGTACCGAAGCAGGCATCAAGACCTATAAGTGTGCCTGCGGCTCAACCTACACCGAGTCTATTGCCGCTCTCGGACATAACACCAAGACTACTACTGTTGACGCAACCTGTACCGCAGAGGGTAAAACCATCACCACCTGCACAAGATGCAGTGCAAGTGTGACCCAGTCTATACCCGCGCTCGGACACAACTATACCACCACAACCACATCTGCTACCTGTACCACAGAGGGTAAGTCGACGATGACCTGCCGCAGATGCGGTGATACCAAGACCACCACAACTCCCGCACTCGGTCACAAATACGATAACGGTGTGTTTACTGTTATGCCCAGCTGCGGTGTTGAGGGTGTAAAGACCTACACCTGCTCTGCCTGCGGTAACAGCTATAATGAGGCTGTAGCCGCTCTCAACCATACCTTTGGCGATTACATATATAACAAGGACGCTACCTGTATGGCTGACGGTACCAAGACCAGAACCTGTCTTACATGTCAGGCTAAGGAAACTATTACTGCAGAGGGTACCAAGGTCGATCACGCATTCTATGACTATATCGCAAACGGTGATGCAACCTGTACCGAGGACGGCACTATGACCGCTGTCTGTGAGTATGGCTGCGGTGAGAGCGATACCATAAAGGATGTAGGTTCTGCAAAGGGTCACTCTTTAGGCTCTTGGACTGTAACCAAGCTAGCAACCGAGACCGAAAAGGGTATTGAAACAAGAGTATGCTCCGCTTGCTCTTATAGTGAGACCCGTGATATTCCTATGATCGGTGCTGCAGATAACGGCGATCCCTATCTCAGCGCGTACGGTGTTCAGCTTACCGTAGCGGGTCTTAAGAATGTCAAGGACTACTTTATTGCTGAGGGAGACTGGGATACATACCGTGATGTCAAGAACAACATGGTAGTTTCCATAGGTGCAGCAAAGCTTGGCTCAAAGAGCGAGTACACCTACACACTTCCTCATCACGGCAGACATACGGTATATATCAGATACAACGACGGAAGCTACAAGGTGCTTAAGATAGATATCGTAGGTAACGAGCCTACATACGATATAAACGGACTTCAGCTTACCGTAAATAATCTCGGTGATCTCAAGGTTATCCGTACAGCTTACGGTGAGTTTACCACCATTGGTGCAATGAAGAAGGATGCTACTCACCGTGCCTTCACCGCAAAGAATGATGTCAAGGGAGCTGACAGCTACCGCATCCAGTACAGAAATAACGGCAAAGTTACCGTTGCGGTATGCTATAACGACGGTTATACTGAGTTCTTCTATTATGATGTTGAACAGAAAGAACCTACCATGGTACAGTCGGGAAATACCGTAACCTTCGGTTCTCTCGACGGACTTTACAACATCCGTTATGCCCCCGGCGAATGGGCAACATCCTCTCAAATCAAGAACGCACCCGGTGCAAAGGCACTTAAGCCTTCAGCGATTGATGCAAACGGCTATATCACAGTAACCCTCAAGCCCGGTGTATATACATTCTGTGTACAGTATGACGATGAGAGCTATAACTATTATAAGATCGTTGTAGAATAGTACAATTGTAAACGAATAAAACAGCGTCCTTCGGGACGCTGTTTTTTACTATAATTATAAAACTGATTTAAAGGTGCTATATTATCCAGAACATTACGCATAGTATGTGACATACGCTTCCAAGCACTACGAAGATATGCCATATAGAATGCATATATCTCTTTTTTGACGAATAGAAGAGGATTCCTCCCGTATAGAAGATTCCTCCTGCAAGGAGCATAAGCGAGCCCCAGAACCCGAGATATGTTATAACAGGCTTAACACAGAAGATAACACACCAACCCATAAGTATGTAGAGTACCATAGAGATCTTTGAAAACTTAGCAAGGCTCAGCGCGTTGAGGACCATACCTATTACCGTAACTCCCCATAGTATTCCGAAAAGTGTCCATCCGAGGGCACCTCCCATCACCACCAGAGTGAAGGGTGTATATGTGCCCGCGATAAGCATAAATATGGTACAGTGGTCAAATATCCTCATTACCTTCTTTGCGGTTGGGTGGGTGAGAGCGTGGTAAAGTGTAGACATAGTATATAGTATTATAAGCGACGCGCCGAATATGGAAGCACAGACCACCTTCATAGCACTGCCGGTAAGTGCGGCCTTGATTATCATAAGCACACAGGCGGCAACCGATATTCCTCCGCCGACGCCGTGAGTAATCGAGTTGAATATCTCTTCTCCCGTTGTATATAACTTTTTCATAAGAACCTCCATATAGTAATGAAAACCAGATAGAACGGTAAATGATACCGAACTATATATTATTATACACAAATTATACAAGAAATATAGCATATTTTGTTAACAATAAGCGTTAATACTTAAAAAATCTATTGAATTTAGGTTTGAAATATGATATCATATAAATAAATTATATCCTTGGAGGATAATATGAAAATTTTCAGATCTTTAATTTGTATTGTCATTACCTTGACGATGCTTGTACCTGTAAGTGTGTTTGCGGGACCTTTTGATTATATTAAACAGAACGACCCCGTGGCTACCCCCGAGGCAAGTCCCGAAATAGACGGTATTATATCGGATAGCGACGGATGGTCTGAGCCTGCAAAGCTGAAGGAGGGCATGGTAAAGTACCTTATGGACTATGCACAGCCCTGTGCTACCGATGCCGATATATATTTTGCTTATGACGAGGGCGGACTTTATTATGCCGCCGATATTACGGAAATGTCGGGTGTGGGTGATGTAGACAACACTTTTGCATATTCCACCGAGGAGGATTATCTCGACCTCGATCGCAACAGCTACGAAAACGTAGTTGGCTACAACGGCGATGTGTTTATCCTTGCACTTGATCCCTTGGGTCTTTATGAGCAGAACGGGTATATCGCCGCAACCGACTATACCGTTTGGTATTGCATA
>JAZNKU010000064.1:0-4064 GCA_045578685.1 Eubacteriales bacterium | reverse complement strand
TATATGGTCTCCCGTCCTTATTACAGACTTTATTGCCATATTCAGTGCATAGGTGGTGTTGAGTGTAAATACCACGTTCTCCGGCTCAGCCGAAAAAAGCTCTGCCGCGAGGCATCGGCAGTCGTACACCGCCCTGCCTGCGGCGGCAGACATATAGTGTCCGCCTCTTCCGGGGTTGCCGCAGTAGGCGGTCATACACCGCGATACCTCACGGTATACGCTTTCAGGCTTGGGGTGGGTGGTGGCGGCGTTGTCAAGGTATATCATAGCTACGATACGGGGATACTGTGATTTATCAGTATCCCTTTTGCTTTGGCTGTAAAACGGCAGTCTACCTCTATGCCTACCGTGCACCCCTTTTTGGTGGCAGAAGGGTCGGTCTTTACAATCCTTGAAGCTATACCGTTCTTCGACAGCAACCGTTGTGATGACATGGCATAGGTCTCGGAGGGTAAGGAAATTATACATCCGTTATTTGTTTTTGCCATAGATTTTAACCTCCCTATCTGCATTATATGCAGAAATGCAGAAAAATGAAGAAAACAGTGTTCAAAGAACACTGTTTTCCACCGTAATTATTCATTTTTCACTATTCATTATTCATACACTTGTGCTTACAGCACAAGTGTATCCGGATCAAGCCCGGGCATTTTCGTCAAGGGCTTGGGATCTCTTTTCAAGGGGTCGTAGATAAACTTTTTACATACATGTCCGCTTGATACGACGCCCTTAAGAGAGCAGAGGACTATATCCTCGTTATTAAGGGTTTCGGCATGCTCACAGCAGCCGCAGACACGGTTTATCTCATGCTTTATCTTTTTAGTCATTATTTCACATCCTTTGAGTTAAGTATACACTAAAGAAACAGCTTTTTCAAGTATAAAATCAAAAAAACAAGCAGAGATTGTATTATCTTTGCTACATAATATCTTTTCATCGAAAAGCGTCCTCCTACCACCGACGCCGTCTGCATATGAACGCATATCCCCGACCATAAAAGAGAGAAAGCCAAAAGGGGCAGAGAAGGTATGCGGCTTATGAATTTCACCGCGTTTGATATTTCAAGCACCGCATAGATAAACGCCTTGATCTCGGTATTTAAGGGCAGAAGTGACACCCACGAGCAGAGTATTGCGAACACCACCACGAAGCCGCAGATATTGAGCATGGGAATGACCGAGGAGGTGACGGCTTTTGGTATTATATCAAAGCTTATTTGGGTATTGCTTTTGATGTCAAGGCAGGACGAAAGTCTTTTAGGTCTTGAAATGATGCCGTACAAAAGAGTTATTCCCATCTGCAGAAAAAAGAGGCTCCGTCCGAGCCCCGTATCCCCGAAAAGCGAGCCTACGGCACCTATCATAAACGCAGGACCCGTATTGTTACAGAAGGCAAGGGCACGCTCGGCTTCATCCTTAGTACATCCGCCCTTTTCGTAGATTTCGGCTATGGCGTAAGCCCCTTGAGGATAGCCCGAAATAATACCTAAAATATATGCTGAAGCCAGATTGGCGTTAAGGTGAAAAACAGCCTCAAAGGGGCGTTTTATAAGACTCTTTACCATATTGTCAAAGCCGCAGGATATCAGTATATTAGTCAGCACCATAAAGGGAAATATAGAGGGTATGAGCGTTTCGGCACAGAGCGTAAGCGCCTCGGTGATCATGTAATTTATATCTATCCCTCCGCATAAAATATTTTATAAATTTATACTTATCCGAGGGAGAAAATATACATGAAACGAAGGAGAAGAAGCTTCGGTGAGGTGCTGGCAGACTCTACGGGATTTCCCGATACGCTGACTATGAACGCACCCGATATACATATCGTCGGAACGAGGGAAATTTCGATTGACGGCTGTCGGGGGATACTTCTTTACGAAAGGGAAGAGATACAGCTTCGCCTGCGGGGAAGAGTGATGTATATATGCGGAGAGGAGCTGACCCTCAAGACCTATTATACGGGTCATGTGTCGGTCAGAGGGCGTATATCGGGGATACGCTTTGAGGAGGGATTATAATGGCGTCCTTGGGGGTAAAATGGTTATGGGGCTACCGTAAGCTGAGGTGTGAAAGACTGCACTCGGTAAGACTTCTCAATCTTATGATGAGGGAGAATATAGATTACTTTTCTCTGCGGCGTACCGAGGAAGGGGATATAAGCTTTCTTATCCTCGAAAAAGAATACAAAATACTTATGTCAATTCTTGACAAAACCGATGTAAAGGTTTATAGTGTATACTGTAGAGGTGTACCCTTTGTTATAAAAGCACACCGAAACAGAGGCGGGCTGATTTTGGGTCTTGCAGTATATCTGACGATCATATTTTTGTCCTCGCTTTTCATATGGGACATCAAGGTCGAGTCTGATACGGATACTCCTCACAATGTTATCATCAAAAATCTTGAAGCACTGGGGTGCTACGAGGGGGCGTTTGTACCATCGATAGATTTTGAGGATCTTTGTATCGACTATGTGGACAAATATACCGACTTTTCGTGGGTTTCGGTGAACCTTAAGGGGACGGTCGCCTATGTTGAGATACAGGAAAAGAAGCTTCACTCCGAAGAGTCCCGTACGCCCCGAAACCTTATTGCATCCCACGGCGGTATAGTCGAGGATTACAGCGTTTACGAGGGAAGAAGTCAGGTTGAAGCGGGTAACGTCGTTAAGAAGGGAGATCTCCTTGTCAGCGGAATAGTTGACAATAAGGATGGAGATTTCAGCCTTTGCAGAGCCCGTGGCGAGGTCATGGCGACGGTGGATTCCACCCTTAGTGTAGAGGTGCCCTATAACTACCAAAAGCAGATATATACGGGCAGACGCTTTGAAGAAAAAAAGATAAGGTTTTTTAATCTCACTCTGCCTTATTTCTCGGATAAGGTGCCCAAGGGCATAAGCTGTACAAGTCTTGAGGAGAGGACCGGGGCGGTGCTCTTTGAATGTATAGAGCTGCCTCTGTCAATCGAAAAAACCGTATACCGCGAGTACACCGCAAAGGATCTCGTCTACTCGGAGGAGGAGGCAAAAAGGGCGGCAGAGGCTCTTATGAAGCGTAAGATCTCAGCCGAGCTGCCTGACGCAGAGCTTATCTCTGTCGGTACCGAGGAGAAGAAGACCGAGGGCTCGTATATACTGACACTTAACATTAAATGCAGGATGGATATAACCACGCCTGCCGATATAGAAACACAGTGATTTTGAAAGGATCTACCTTAATGGCAGAAAGAATTATTTTAACCGACACCATAGAGCAGACCGCAATAATCTTCGGCAGCTTTGATGCCAATACCGCTCTTGTTGAAAAGGCGTTTGGCGTTACGGTAAACAACCGCGATACCGAAAAGACCGCAGGGGATGCTATCGTTATTACCGGTGAGCAGGAGGCTGTCAACATGGCGGCTGATGTCATTACCTGTATGAAGCGCATGGCGACCTTCAATTCCGAGCTTAATCATCAGAATATCCAGTATCTTATCGATATGGTAAAAGAGGGTAAGCAGGAGGAGTTAGCCGGCTTTGTTGACGATGACTGTATCTGTATAACCACCCGAGGCAAGCCCATCAAGGCTAAGACCGTAGGACAGAGAAAATATGTTGAGGATATAGAGAAGAACACCGTAGTCATGGGTGTGGGTCCCGCAGGTACGGGTAAGACCTTCCTTGCGGTGGCAATGGCGGTAAAGGCACTTCGTGCAAAGCAGGTAAACCGTATCATCCTTACCCGTCCCGCAGTTGAAGCGGGTGAGAGACTGGGCTACCTTCCCGGTGACCTTCAGAGTAAGATTGACCCCTATCTTCGACCCCTTTACGATGCCCTTTTTGAGATGCTGGGTCCCGAAAATTATCAGAGATATCTTGAGAGAGGAACCATAGAGATAGCGCCTCTTGCCTATATGAGAGGCCGTACTCTTGACGATTCCTTTATCATACTTGACGAGGCGCAGAACACCACTCCCGAGCAGATGAAGATGTTTTTGACCCGTCTCGGCTTTAACTCCAAGGCTGTTGTTACGGGTGACGTAACCCAGACCGACCTGCCCTTCGGCAAGCGTTCCGGCCTG
>JAZNKU010000063.1:0-4269 GCA_045578685.1 Eubacteriales bacterium | reverse complement strand
GTTATGTATTGTGTATCCAAAGTAAGAATTCAGCACATCGATATCTCCACGGTCCCAAGCAACCTCTATGGCATGTCTGATAGCTCTCTCCACTCGAGATGAGGTCGTTGCGTATTTCTTTGCAACCGAAGGATATAAGACCTTCGTTACAGCGTTGATTATATCGCTGTCAGCTATGGTCATAAGAATAGCAGTTCTGAGATACTGATAGCCCTTGATATGAGCAGGAACTCCTATCTGGTGTATCACCTTTGTAACCTGTGATTCCAGATCCTCGCAAGGTTCAAACACAGTCGCAGAATAACGTCCGTCCTTAATACGAGTTTCGTATATCCTTCTGATTCTCTCGTTTAATATTGTGTAATCAAGAGGTTTAAGCACACAGTACTGTGCCCCTGCATCTGAAAGCTCGTTAAACATATTGGGATTGTTGACAATTGAAGTGATGATAAACGAAGGAGGATTGTCATCTCCATAGGACAGACGCTGACAGTTTCGGATAACATTAAGGGTCTCTACCTTACCCATCCATATATCCATTATCACAATATCGGGATGATGCTTCTCTATGGCAAACATTGCCTCCTCGCCATCTGCAACCTCCTCGATCATACGATAACCGAATCCCATAAGATTATCCCTGCAGCTTTTTCTGAATTCCCTGTTCTCATCTGCGACAAGTATCTTAACATTATGCTCCATTTTTACACGCTCCGTTATTTTTTATTTATTACTTCTATATATTACCATATTATGGGAAATAATGCAATAGAAAACTGGTAAAAATTTGTAACAAATATTACTGCCATAATTTGGCGTTTTGCACAAATACCGTAAAAGTGACAGATAGTTCGGATCAAATTAAGCTCTTAGATCCAAATGATCACATATGTATCACATCCATATGACAAAACCCTATTCAATAAAAATGAGGGCTGTATCAGCCCTCACATTTACAGGGCTCTGTAAAAAAGCCCTCAGTATTCATATACCATTTACCGCTTTCGTCTTTTTTGAAGCCAATGCGTGAAACAAGCTCTTCTCTCCCCTCGTATCTCGCTTCGAAATAATTATCAGTAATACCGCAGAGATCGATAAAATTAAGCGCAGCTCTGCCCATAACGAAAAGAACCTCTTGGTTATCCTTGCCCTTAATATTTTCAAGGTCGTATATATAACCGCACTTTCCCTTGATGCCGAACTGTGCAACACCTATAAGCTCTCCGCTTACAATTCCTTTATATGCAAGCTTATCTGCATCATAAACGATATCCGCCAGCTCACAAAGCTCTTTTTGTTCGGATTTGTCCTGAATAGGATATACTTCCAGCATTATTAATACTCCTTTAAATACTTTATCTGTTCCTTCGTAAGCCAACGCCACTGACCGGAACGCAGATCACCCAACTCAATGGTACCTATGGCTATTCTACGCAGATAGGATATCTCCAGCCCCGCCTGCTCACACATTTTTCTTATCTGTCTGTTTCTTCCCTCGTGAAGTACCATCTCAAGAACGGTATAGCCGTTTTTGGAGCGAAGTACCTTACATTCGACAGGCTTGATCTTATAGCCGTCAAGGATCATCTCCGAAGATAAAAGTGCAAGCTGATCCTTGGTAACCGATCCCTCAATTCTCACATTGTATGTTTTAGGTACGTGATGGGCGGGATGCATAAGCTTGTTCGCCAGATCACCGTCGTTGGTCATAATGAGCATACCCTCGCTCTCATAGTCCAGTCTGCCGACGGGATATACCCGCTGTCCTACATCCTTAACAAGAGAAGCAACACATTTTCTGTCCTTTTCATCAGACATTGTGGTTACATATCCCCTGGGCTTGTTGAGCATAAGATATACCTTATGGCTGTTTCTCTTACGCATAACAGGTCTGCCCTTGTATCTTACCTTGTCTCTTGCGGGATCTATAACTCTGCCCACCTCAACAGCTTCGCCGTTGACTGTAATGTTTCCTGCCTGTATTTCCTTTTCCGCTGCACGGCGGCTCATAACTCCACACTCGGCAACGAACTTTTGTAATCTAATCTGTTCCATATCAATCCTGAAATATAAATGAAATAATTTTTTCTATAAAAGTCTTGTTTTTAATTTTTTCTATATCCTCCGACACCTTAAGCTCTGTTCTTGCAATCTCTTTGCCGTTAGCTGTATATATAAGATACCCTACAGCCATGCCTTTGTTAACAGGAGCATAGCAAAATCGTTCGTGGCATACCTTGATTTCAATACTGTTAGGATCTGTCCTTTTACAAACAACGCTGATATCCGGAGCTACCGCAGTAAGCATATCCTTTACCCCATTAATGACAGGTATGCTGTATTCGTCACCCTTAAGAGTAACGGTTCCATAGGCATCAAACCCTGCATCAAAAAGAGCCTTATGATCCTTCCAGTCATTGGGGTCATTTAAGGTAACTGCGCACATCCTGACTCCGTCACGACTTGCCACAGAAACCAAACACCTTCCGCTTCGTTTTGTAAATCCTGTCTTTCCGCCTACAACACCTTCACAGGTCTTGAGCAGTCTATTGTGATTCACAAACAACCTGTTATCTGTTTCGTATCGATAGCAACCCGTTATATCGGCAAAAGTATCATTGTCCATGGCATAGTCACAAAGCAGAGCCATATCGTATGCCGTAGAATAATGATGCTCATCATCAAGTCCGTGAGGATTGGTAAAATGGGTATCTGACATCCCCAATTCGGTTGCCTTAAGGTTCATCATATCAACGAACCCATCAACATCACCGCCGATGACAACAGCCAGAGCTGTTGCAGCGTCGTTTGCACTCTCCAGCATCATAGCATACAGAAGATCCTTTATGCTGATCCTTTCGTCCTTCATAAGATAAGCAGACGAACCCTCAATACCAACCGCTTCCGCAGGTACCTTAACCGTATCAGCGATATCTGCGTTTTCAAGCGCAACCACAGCGGTCATAATCTTGGTTGTACTGGCTATGGGAAGTCGCTTGTTCTCATTTGTCGCGTACACCACCTCGTCGGTATCAAGACAATACAGCATACAGCCTTCTGCCGAGGTGCCGGATAAAGACAAAGCCTGCGTAGCAGCTTGCGGATCATACCCCGATGCATTGATAGAAGGTACCGTAAGGCAAAATAACAGAATAACAGCTATTAAAGTTTTGTGCTTCATAACATACCCCACATATAGTTTTATTATTACTATATGACAGGGCGTGTCCGCTTATTCTGCCGAAGACTCCTCTTCCCCCTTGGGAGCAAAACCGAGATCGTTCTTAAAGAACGCCTTAAGCTTTGCTATAAGGTCAGGAGACTTACGGATAAAGGATGCGATCATCTCAACCGTGTCGTCACTCGATCCCTCGGTGGGATGATCTACATTGAGCAGATCAACTCCGCCGTCCGGTTTAACGACAAGAAACGCAACAGGCTTAACCGTTACACCCGTACCGCCTGCACCGCCGAAATTATTTGGTTTATTGGGATGCTCCTTTGCAAGCTTACCCTTATAGTCAAGGCCGCCTGTAGCGATACCGATCGACACCTTTGAAACAGGGATAATAACGGTACCGTTTGATGTTGGTATTGCCTCGCCGATAACGGTATTGCTGTCAACAACATCCTTGACATTTTCAAGGGAAGTTCTGATTATGTCACTGATCTTATTTTCCATTTAATATTCCTCCGAACTATATAGTCGATTTAATTTGTTCCATCATTGAATCAAACAGTGCACGAATGACCTGTATTATTCTTATTTTAATTAGAATATCTACCTCCGCCGCGAACTGTGTCTGTGTATAGTCGCACCTACAATCAAGTTTTTTGAAGCTGCAGTTGATCCTGTCTGTATTTTCAAGCATATCGACCAGAACATTGACAGTATCGCATACCAAAGCATAACTGAGAGCGGTGGTCGCCGCATCATCGCTTGCGACGGTAATATCAAGCTTCCTGACATTTATCCTGACTCTGCCGAGAAACTTCTTTAAAATAATGTATATCAGCTCAAGAAGTTCGGTTACCATATCCTTTACGTCGGTAAAGACCTCGCCTATGGTATCTTTCTTGTCGGTAAGACGCTTCGTACTCTTCTTATGAAGTTTTTTCCTTCTTTTTTTGATCTTCTTAGCTGAAATATATTTTTCAGGTCCCTTTTCAGGGTAAAGAGGTTGCTTTATAAACCAAAGTAATCGGTAATAGGAATAAAGTTCCTTGTCGTATACGACATAAATTCTTATATCACTATAGAGAACAGAG